>RXKI01000091.1:857-5962 GCA_003962895.1 Neisseriaceae bacterium | reverse complement strand
ATTTTTTGAGCCATTTTTAATGATGCGGGATCAAATCCAATGGTTTCCATATGTTCACCAGCAATGCCTATTTCTCTACCTATGTAGTAAACAAAGTATCTATATAATTGATTCAATACAGCAGTTGTTTCTTTAAACTTTCGTAATGCTTTTTGATTTACTTTAAATTCGCCATTTTCTAACAAATCACATACTTCATATGTTTCTTCTTTTTCTCTACTTATATAGTCACTTTCATCGTTTTTTACTAAATTAGAAGTAATATTATCCCATTCTTCAACGGAAAAATAATTTTGTATACTTTCTGTAGTTATTGGTTTATCTAATATCCAAAGTAAACGTTTACCTTCCTTTATACCATTCGGATATTTTAAGGTATCAATTACAACATTACCTTCTTTATCCTTTGGAGTATTACCATAAGATGTTGATTTCAATATCAATGCACAATTACTATCAGCAATTTTTTGGATATTATTATCAATATATGTGGGGGAATATATATCATTATATGATTCACCATCAACATCGATAAATAATAATTGGAATCCTTGAATATTAAGATTTATGCGTCTAATTGTTCTTGGATCTGTTGTGGTTGACTTCCAATAAATATTATTATTAAAGAAACCACCAAATGAACAACTATTGTATTTTAATAGTTGTGAGGTTTCTAAAAACTTATCTAATGTCTTGAATGCGTTTGTTTTGTACTGTTCACCTACTGTATCACTATTTTTAGCTTTTTTGTTTGATGCTAATGTTGTATCGTAAGATGCAATGAAGTAATTTTCTTTTAATATATTCATATTCTTTCCATTTGTTGTATTCCATTGAAATTAATGAAGCGTGTGTCAATGGAATAACCACACTCACTCATTTGGTTTCGAACCCAACGTTGAATGGATTTATCGCTTCATACATATAATATAGATTTTTATTTTGTAATTGGTAGAACTTTATTCACTTTTTTTCACTTTTATGTAATTTATATACAATTTGCCCTAGGGGGCTGTATATATAGATATAGAAATACAGTTTACCTAGGGCAAAAATATAAAATCAATTTTATTTCTGTTAACAGACATATTTGATTTATATTATATATAAAAGCTAATTAGAGTTCACAAAAAACATATTTATTTACTTTTATTACAAAATAATTTTTATTTTTGACTTTCCTATTTAAATATCCCTAGTTATGATATAATTATAGATGTTATAATTGAGTTATTTGAGTTTAGAGGCTCAAAAACCTCAAAATTTGTATCATTTTTTGACAAACCACCCTATATAAGGGTTAAAACAAAAAATGATACATCAAATTATGATACATATAATATAGATATAAATATAACAAATTGAAAAAAAACGCTTCTATAATATTTTTTGTCATAATTTGATATATCTTTATAATAAGATCTATTTGAGTTTACTGATGAAAGAAGTAGTATTGAAGTTAAGTAATTTACCATTGTATATGCCTTGGGGCAAAGGTGTGAGAAAGTTATCTATTAATCAGGTGATGAACATGAATTACATGAACAGAGCTAGATTACATGATGATATTCAGAGAGTAGTTGATTTAAGACTGAGTGCTTTACCACCTATTGAAAAGACAAATGATGCAAGATACAAATTCCAGTGGATATTCTATAGAGATAAGAGTACAGGAAGATTTGATTTGAGTAATCTGGGGTGGTTAATTAAGACTGTCGAAGATAGAATTACAGTAAAATTGAGTACCGATGATACCTTTCATAACTTCATTGAGCACAAAACAGTTTATGGTGGAATGGCCGAACATGAGCATTTAGACTTAGTGGTAATAAAAACCGATGAAATAACACCTGCTCGGATTTGTGATAAGATTTCAGCCATTGAAGAGCTATTGAAAAGTAAAGGTATTGATTTAGATTTAAAGAAAGAATTGCAGGAGATATTGATGTGAACTGGAATGAATACAGCAAATTAGCCGTTTGGGTGCTCGTCAAACGCCTTAAAATCAAGAACCCTGATGAATATATATCCGAATGCTATCTTGCCTTTGTAGAGGCTCTAAAAGGGTATAAACCTGAACTCAGTAACTTTGCAACCTACTACAGAAATTATCTAGAGGGTTATATGAAAGATTACCTTACATATAACGAATCTTTGATACATATACCAAGACTAAAACGTGAAAGCCATTCTATTGCCGTTTCCAGCTTATCCCAGCCACTTTCTGACGATGGGACTGGTGTATGTGCTCAGGATCTCCTTGAGGACTCTGGAGAGGCTTACAATGCCGAAGAAAAGGAGCAGGCTAAATGGCTTTCTCGCATCGATGACTTGTATCCAAGGTTGACTAAGGCAGAGCAGAGAGTGATACCATATTTCAAGGCGGCTATTACTGAGGATGCGGAAGTGCCTAGACAATACAGAACACATATTTGGTCGATAAGGCAAAAATTACTTGACTTTTGTGAATAATGTTTCTATATTGTAATTAAGTCAAGGGTATGTTACCCTTGGCCCAACCAAATTGTTGAACTGTATAGTTGAAAATTGTTTATAATGGATAAAAAGAGGTTTTGTAGTTACTGCATATTGATGCTTGGCTACAAGGCCTTTTTTCGTTATACACAAAAATAAATTATATACTTGGATGAAAAAGATATATATTTTTATATTAAAGAGAGAGAAACTGATGATTAAACGTAGTGAATTTATAGGTAAAATTAAGAAACCGTTTCCATGGGCAGGTAGCAAAGTAAAAGCAGCCCCATTAATTATGGAATTATTACATGGAGACAAATGGGCTAATCAGCACATTGAACCATTTGTGGGTAGTAACGCATGTCTTATGCATATGCCTTTAGATGGGGTAAGAGTGATATTAAATGATTTTGATGGTAAGCTAACGAACGTCTGGCGATGCCTGAAGTATAAGCCTATCGAGCTAGCCGATGCGGTGACAGGTATAACAAATTCCATCGCCATCACAGGCTGGGATTTAGCAATTCAAAAAGGTTATGATGCTATGCTTGATAGGCTACATGCCGATGTCGAGTACTGTGATGTAAAACTTGGTGCATACTACTTGGATCTTATGGCAAACTGGGTAGGGGATAACCCCGGAGGTTGTAAAGGGCCTTGGGTGACGATCAAGGACGAGGATGGGTATGATATACTTGTCAAATCCACCACCGAAGGCGTAAGAGGTAAGCAAGCACAGTATATGGGTGACCGAGGCGTAAGCTGTCAGCAAACACACTATCCAGCTGACCGAGGCGTAGCATGTCAGCAAACACAATATTCAAGTGGCCAAGGCGTAGCATGTCAACAAACACCGAGAGAAAGTTGGTTTTCGGATATAAGTGAACGATTATCAAATGCCAAAATACTATCGCATGACTGGAAAAAGATCATGAATATGTATAATATAACTAGTAAAAAAACAGCGATCATGTTTGATCCACCATACAATACATCAGGAAATAACGGAGGTGGTATCGAGTATATTAATGCGGATAATAACACAGTGTCAGGCGGTGTCCGTAGATGGATAGTGGAAAACATTGAGGCATTGAAAAATACACGCATATTAGTGTGTGGAAGGGGTACAGAGCATGACGAGTTGCTACAATACGGTTTTCAAAAGATAAAAAGTGTGAATGTAAAGTCGTTAAATAAAAAATTAGCCGATGAATCAACACAGGAATTTCTGTGGTATAAGAGAAATAATGAGAAATAATGAGAAATATATATATATATTTATATTAAAGAGAGGTCAGAATGAATTGGTTGGAATTTAAGGATAGTGTAGATACCGTCACTGAGATGTTCGGGGAGCATGAGCCTAGTGATATGACATGGGATGTGCTGCTTACGAAAATTGAGATACTGGATGACAAGTTGAAGCGCCTAGGTGAGCACGTGGATGATGAACTTGATAAGATAGATAAACTACTATGATAGCAACGTGCATTCGCCATTATATAGTTGATATTGCCCTTGGTGCTATGTTCGATAATATATGTACCAATTTTCGTGTACAGAAGCCAGTAGGTCATTATCTTGGCAAGTATTGGGCGGCCTTTGATATTGACGATGGGGACTTAATTACATTCGGTTTGTGTATACAGGATGAGGGTTCGATGGTAGTCTTGGACAATGGTGAAGCGGAATATATTGTAGCTACTAATCTATACAATATGACATTAATGACCAAGGATGAATTTGATACTCTAGTGGAAAAGATTACAAGTGGCGAGATGGAATGGATTGAATATGATGAGATGGATGATGAGCAGTTGAAACATTGGCTAGAAAATCAAGACTAATTTTGTTCACACATAGTGAGTTGATAATGGTTCCAGAATGGGTTGACATTGAAGACGTAAATATCCGATGCCGTATATTTGATATATAGGGGAAGTTATACCCATTTGAAAACCCCACCAATTTTCGGAGCCAGAATGCTTGTACTAGACGCAAAAACTACTTATTTTGATGATGACGGTAAACCCCTAAGTGGTGGTCGGCTTCGTTATTTTGCATTTGGGACAACAACTCCAGTCGTAGTGTATGCGGATAGTGATTTTATTACTGCATTAGGAACTACGGTGGCCCTCACAAGTGCTGGTTGGACAGCTACAGAGATACATGCACAGCAATCGGTAACGTGCCATGTAGACCGTTATTTGGGCATGGACGAATTCGGTGCTGAAAGTTATGAACAGATAAAGGTTTATGACTTTTTGGTGAGTGCAAGTGGCTCCGCTGGCGCAGATAGTGCCATTGTAGATACTATCGCAGACCTACGCAATGTCATGCCCACATCTAAGGCAGCAGTCACCGTGAAGGGCTATTACGAGGCTGGCGATGCATTTATTCGAACATACATATGGGACGAAAATGCCATGGCGATGGAGAACCTTGGCACGGTTATTGAATCGAACATTACTCCAGATGGTCGCTGGTTATTGGCTATTGAAGGCCCTTACGTGGATTGCCGAATCTTTGGTGTTATTGCTGGTGGTGATCCTACTACAAGCAACTCTGCATTGTCAGGATTAATTACATATTGTACAAATTACAAGCGCACAGCATATTTCCCAAGC
>RXKI01000091.1:560-807 GCA_003962895.1 Neisseriaceae bacterium | reverse complement strand
TAAGGCCGATAAGGATATAAAAATCAATTCCAATTCAGGCGAATATACATTAACCATTACAAATCCAGATTTTGATGTAGTTAATACTTTCGCTGGCACTGGGTTAAAAGTTAAATTATCTGGTTCTGATAATTGGTCTAATACAATAATTCCAATAACTATTTGGAATACAGCAGCTAAGGGCTATGATATAAGCACTGCCAGATATATATTAAGGCTGAATAATGGCTCTACTATATATAATTGG
>RXKI01000091.1:0-494 GCA_003962895.1 Neisseriaceae bacterium | reverse complement strand
CCTAATGTATATGTATATGACGTAGAAGGTGCTGGGAAAATACAATGGAGCAGTAGTGCTACTTTTGCATTCAGGCGTTTCAGAACATCTATGACGGCTAATTATGCAAGCATATTAAGTACACGTATCTCTGAATTACTTACTGTTGACACGGCTATTACATTTGCTGCAGGAACAATTATTGGTGCATTAATTTATGTTATGCCAAGCGGATCAGTAGCATTCGGTGCTACATGTCAAGCGGACAAAGGTGTTGTTGGTTATCATGGATGTATCAAGGGTAGCAATGGATTCACAAGCGATGCGGAAGTTGATATTTGTATGTATGAGCTGCCTAATACTGCAATGAAATCATGGAATTTAAGTTCTGCAACTAATGCGTTTGATTTGAAATCAAGAACAGTGACTGTGGCTCCAACAAAAGCAGGCAAGTTTATCAATGGTGGAATTACTGCTGATGTTGCCGTTGACATGATATTAGATAACGTAACATA
>RXKI01000033.1 GCA_003962895.1 Neisseriaceae bacterium | reverse complement strand
CGTCATTAGTACAAAAAACTAATTTACAAAATGGCGAAATTTTATTATTTGGTGCCGATAAGGCAAAAGTTGTAAATGAGGCAATGGGTGCTTTGCGTTTAAAACTAGGCCATGAAAAAGGCTTAGCAAATGGAGAATGGAAACCATTATGGGTAGTAGATTTCCCTATGTTTGAATATGATGAAGAAGATGATCGTTATGTGGCTTGTCATCATCCATTTACATCACCAAAAGATGAGCACATTGATAAACTTGTTAGTAATCCAGCTGAGTGCTTAGCTAAAGCTTATGATATTGTATTAAATGGTTGGGAGCTTGGTGGTGGTTCGATTCGTATTTATAAATCAGATATCCAATCAAAAGTTTTTGATGCTCTAAAAATCAGCAAAGATGAAGCGCAAAATAAATTTGGTTTCTTATTAGATAATTTACAGTATGGTGCACCTCCGCATGGTGGTATTGCATTTGGACTTGATAGGATTGCATCAATGATGTGTAAAGCAGAGTCCATCCGCGATGTAATAGCATTCCCTAAAACAACTAAAGGGCAGTGTCTATTAACGAATGCACCTAATCAAGTTGATGAAAAACAATTAACTGATTTAGGTATCAAAAAACTATAGTAGAAACTGTTCACACTTATATTCACATTCTCAAATTAGATTAGTATAAATAGATTATTTATACTAATCTTCTAAATAAGCATTCCTCTAATTTAGGCTATATTTTTACAAGAGCATTATTTAAAGTTAAAAGTTGTTGCTTAATAATCTCATTAGTTTCTATAGCTGCATTTACATCCGATAAAACATATTTATTTGCATACAGTGCTAAAAGCTTACTTCGTGTCTGATAGGCAATATTATTAAATAACTGGACTCTGTCTTTATCTTGAACTGAGATATTAGTTTTTAAATTTAAAATCGATGCAGATGAGTTCATTAAATCCAAAAACACAGGCGATAGTAAATTACTTATATCATCCAAGAGTAAAACTTGATTTTCTCGAGAGCTTTTAATTAGTAGTATCCTAATCTTATTAATTGTTCGGCACGTTCTGATTTGATATAAATAGCATAACTTACTTGCATATCTAAATCGATTAAATAGGAAATACTCTCCAGCAAAAATAATCGTAATTGCGAGTAATGTATTTATGCTGCGATTCATAGTAAGTTGCCACGGTCCTTCTGCTGTTGGAGCTGTGAAGTCATAAGCAGATAACATTAAGACCAATAACGTAATGAACATAGTTGTGTAATGATATTTCTTAGGAGAAATAGTATTCATTATAACTACTGAAAGCATAAATACATATGGAATAAAGCGGTAATTTAGTTGTAAAAGATATATCAATGGCAAAAAGGTAATCAATCCCATTATGGTGCCTTTTGCCCTCATAATAGACCGAGACTTAACTAAACCAGGCTCAACTGAACCAAGCATTAAATAGATTGTCATCATCAGCCACCAGCTATGCGGTATCTTTGAAAATACATAAAAACATAGCCCAATTGCAAGCATGAGAGTCATGTGTGCCAAGCGGAGGTAGAATAATTTATTTATTATTTTTTGCATACAAAATTCCACGAGCTACTTATTCTATGAATATTTTTGTAAATATACAAAACTGGTTTTGAGTTTGTATTAATAGCAAAATCAATATCATTCAATGCTATTTTATTTTTTAAAGCATAAATAGTATTATCTAATAAGTCTCGGATTTTTAATAATTCTTGATTAGTTGAATTATCTTGCTGAATAGGAATTACAGCGAGCATCATAAAAATATTGCGAGTAAATAAGAAAATTCTATAGTAAGATTTTTTTAAGCTCCTTTTCACCAAATGAATATGGTTTTGCACAACTTCAATATTCATAAGCGCTGATGGATATAACGATTCTTGTTTGTTATTAATTAAATTATCAACTTTTTGCCTTAAAACTTTAAGATATATAATCAATGCTCGACGTACTACAAGGTGGTATTTATTGGGAAATGTTTTATAAATAAACAACGCCAAGAAAAGAGACAAAAGCATAGCTGAACAAAAATTGATTACAGTTTGTAATGACCCTTCTTGTGGCGCGGAATTATTTATTAGAAGAATGCAATTGAGTAAAAGTGGTACGAATGGTTTATAAATATTTAAATAGAAATACGTAAGTACATGTAATAAAACAAATATTGACAGTACACCCATAATAAAATATATTTTAAAGGGGAATGCTAGATATAAAACCGTTCCAAATATAATAATCGTTATATATGGTAAAAAAATTGCGTGTTCTTTTTGCTTATTGGTTTTAAACATCGACCCCATGTGGATATTTGCAGCTAATATACCAGTAAAGAACAAGGCATAAAAAGAAACTGGTTTGAATATCCAATTTGCAAATGCTATTATAACTACGCCATATAAAGTCTTATGAAAAATTATCCTTTGTATGTAATATGGATCATTTTCTTCAATCCACTGAGTTATTTTTGTAAACATTTTAATTTTTTATGTAAATGTAAGCGCTAATTCCTGCCCTAAGCGGATATTTTGGATCTGGATCTGTAACTTTGATTTGAACAGGAAGACGCTGCGGCAACAATACCCATTCATTTTCATTAGTAACATTTTGCATTTGTGTTCTTGGGTCTGTATGTTGACGATTAGCAGCCCAGTAGTCAGAAACAACTACGCCATGAAACATTTTGCGGCCTAAATAGATTCTAGGGAATATGTAAACCTCAGAACCTTCATGTACATCGGCCAAATCAGTTTCATTAAAATTTGCCTGAAAGAAGATTTCATCAGTATCAATAAATGAGAATAATGGTTCATTTACATTAACTGGAGTACCTTTACTCAAGTAAAAATTCTGAATAATTCCATCAGTTTCAGCATAAACTTTGGTTAGCTCTAAATCTACTTCTGCATTTCTTAATTTTGCTTCTAAGATAGAAATAACATGTCCTTGTTTAGCAATTAATTTCTGTGTGATTTCAACTTGATTTTGGCTTGCTTCCCAAGTTGATTTAGCTGATTTTGTTTCTTGCTCAGAATTTTGTAATTGCTTTAAAGAAACAGCTTCGATTTTATATGCTAATTTATACTTCTCGTCATCTTGAGCTAACCTGATATATGTGTCTTTATAGTTATTATGTTAGATTTCATCGAGTTGTTTAC
>RXKI01000112.1 GCA_003962895.1 Neisseriaceae bacterium | reverse complement strand
AACTTCCTTAATAAAAATAAACTAATTAATTTATAATACAGGAAGAATTTGTTAATGTAATACTTGATGTATTATTACCGATGCCTAATGTTACTGCGGTGCAAAATAGAGGACACATAGTTTTATATAAAGATGGAGTTATATTTGGCAAAATATTAGCGCAAAGTGTTTGGTTCTTAAGTGATCGTAATAAATTTATCAAAATGGAAACTGAACTAATAGCTAGGCTATTTAAACCTAAAAATCAACTTAATCAATCTGACCTTGATACATTTTTATTTGAAGCTAACAAAGTGTGGTGGTTGGCTAAGGGAAAACTATAAATATTTCAAATATGTGAAAAGGTTTAATAAAAACCTAACAAGTATTAAATTTCAACAACTCCAGCTATCTCTTCCGTTACGAGCCTAGGTTTATAGGAAATACTAAAGCTAAAAAATAGGAATTAGTTTTTACAAATAAGTTATTCACAAAATTGTTGATAAGATTGTAGAGAACCTTGGTTAACGGAATCTCTATAAGTTCAAGAAGGGTTGCTTATATTTTAGGCAGTAGAAAAATCGGGCGCCAAATTCAATTTTCTATATACTGCATATGGTTAATTGAAAATTTTTAAAATCTCAGGAGAGGATTTAAATTCACTAATTTTAAACTCTTCAACTATTACACGATAATCACTACCAAGTTTTAAAAAAAGTTCAGTGTATTTAAAGTCATTGTTCCTGTCAAAAACTTCGGTGCAGTAAAAATCATCATTAAAATCATATTGAGGGAATTTTCTTTTAAGAAAAGTACAAATTTCTTGCCATTCTTTTTGACTAATTTTTAGTTCATATCTTTTGTATTTTAAAAGGAAAAAGGCAAAGATATTCATCCAAATTAAAACATGAATTAAGCCAGCGGTAATGATAAAATTAAATGTTGTGGGATAGCTAAAACTTAGCTTATCTATTTTTTAAAAAAATATTTCACTAAAAAAAAGCCATACTATTATGCATGCTCCGAATACCTGCAAACTATCGTTCATAGAGGCCGCTACTTTTAATAAATCCATATCCTTGTTCCAAAATAATATTGTTATCATAGGTAACCAGACTGCAAGTGTTACGGTTATAGAAATATTTTTAGCTATTTTTGTGTATAAGATTTCGTTTTGTACAAATTGCTTATGGATAAGATCGTTCCATAAAAGGATAAAAAACATTATGCTAAAAACTATAAAAGCAACTTTTTCTGATCCAACTTCCGCCTTAATAAAACCAATCAGGCATACCAATAACATAACAACTTTAAGAAATTTCAAAACAAGAGGTTTTAATGGTTTTTTAATTTTATTTATGTTTATGATAAGTTTTTATGTTAACTATGTGCAAAATTCTTTACTTATTCTTTTGAGCTATACTTTTCGATTAACAACTCTATTGCTTCTTCCATTAGCTCTGGAGCTTTTTTTCCTTTTGTTATTTTCTGTTCAAATACTAGTTTGTCAAAAGCCAAGCCGTGAGATTCTTGAATATAGATACTTCTAATACGACGAAGTGGGGCTGGTTGTTTTGTATTTTTTACTAGTATTGGGGCTCTACTGTTTGTAGTATTTCCTGATTTTGCTAATTCGGTTGCTCTTGCGTTCTCTTCATCTATCCAGTTACTAGTTATCATTTTTTGTTTCCTCATTTTCAATTAATATTGCGGCTAGAATTTTATTAATTTCCATTCTACGTTCCCTTATTTTGTAAGCTTTATTCATCTTTTGATCAAAGATTGTTATATATTCACTAGCGGCACGGCTAAATACACCACTAGATGGAATAACACAAGCCCCTTCGCTTTTTAAATAATCAATAGTATCTTTTTCGTTAGCTCGATGTTCCTGTCCATCAGTTACTACAGTAATGATTTTTTTGCCTAACAGCTCAGCTCTTCTATAAGCATCAATGTAAGTAGCATATTGATCTCTTGCAGGTTTCAATGGCATTACGATTAAATGGTTTTTAGGTACTTCCCAATCGCTAGCCTGATGATCGAATATGACTATATCTGCGTCAGGGCGATCAGTTGGTACGCTATCAACGACCTCAAAAGACAAGTTGCCTGATTTATAGTATAACAGTGAAGTTCCTTGAGGGTCTTGGCAAATAATAAGAGGTTTTAAACCCAGCTCTACCGAAGCAGCTGCAAGATTAATTGCAAGTGTACTTTTACCTTGTCCTCCTTTTGGATTCCATATACTAACTAATTTAATTATTTTCATAATTATTGTTTTATTACATTTAATAATAAATATATTTAATAAAACATAAAGTCAATAGTAATTAAAATAAACTACTTAATAATTAAATAATAAAAAAGTATAGTATTAATTAAATTATTAAAGTAAATACTACAACAATAACATAATTACTTGATTATTAAACCTAATAGTTATTAATATATGAAAATATGTGTATTATATAGTACAATAAAAGTAGCCTATTACTGTACTATTACAGTAGAAAACAATAATGGTATTATTAATAGGAGGTATGAGGAGTGTCAGTCTACGAATTTATAAATTTATAGATGGCAAAAAATTTACTTAAAAAACTGTATACTAAGTTGTGAATTGACAGATAGTAGGCATCATGATTTACTGTTTGATTTAATAGACCTTTTTGGCTAGGTTATTTTTGTATTGTATTATTAGGCAGGTCCGTGCGTATAGGAAAAATTAAAAAATTATGGTTTATATATGGACTTGGACGAGCTAGTTAAGAATCCTCAAGAATGCCTATCTCTAGAGCTTAAGGCTTGGATTGATCCTGATACTTCCGCAGGAGAAGAGAAACTCATTAAAGCTTGTATCGCAATGAGGAATAATAACGGCGGTTATATTCTTATAGGTTTTGACAATAATAATGGACAACCTACGTGCTGCCCTTTTCAAGACGAGCTTAAAGAGAAATTTCATGTAGATAAGATTCAGAGAATTGTGTCTAAGTACGCTTCAGAGCAATTTGAAATCAAAGTACATTATCCAAAAACTGCTAAACTAGAAGAATGTGTAGTAATAGAAATACCCACTGGTATTAAAACACCTGTGGTGACTAAATCGAGCCTTGAACCTGACAACGGCAAGCCTTTAGTAAAATTAAATACGGTGTATGTGAGGTCTCTACATGCTAATAATACCCCAAGCACTACAGAAGCTACCTGGAAAGATTGGAAAGACCTAATAGAAAGATGTTTTGATAATCGTGAAGCTGATATTGGTCGCTTCGTGCAACGTCACCTTATCCAACAAAATATGAAAGAGCTTGGTTTATTCTTG
>RXKI01000080.1:52664-53616 GCA_003962895.1 Neisseriaceae bacterium | reverse complement strand
TGAAAATTTAATTTTTATAAATAATATCATCGATAACTCAAATATGTTAAAAGATGATACAGTGTCAAATATGCCAGAAGGAATTTTTAAGAAAGTGTGAAATATCACTACATTTATCAACAACTCACAAAGACAGTTTTCAAAATAGTTTAGAAAAAGAGAGATTTCTCGTATATACATTATACGGAAAAGAAGAAGTTGATAATTGTGTTGAAGATTATTTAAATGAGAAATATTGTGTTTATGATTTGCCAATAAAAATATCAAAATACTTAAATTTATTAGGGGTAAAAAGAACTTCTAAGGAAGAAAGAAAAACAGATAGATATAAACAAAAATATCTAAAAGGCATACAAGAAAAGTATGGTACTGAAGTGACAAATATATCCCAGATCAAATCAGTAAAGGAAAAGAAACAAGAAACTTGTGCTAAGAAGCATGGAAGTTATGAAGAATATCTAAAACATCATCAAAATCTTATGAGAGAAGGTTATGATGAATATATAGGTACTGATGATCATAAAGAAGCTTTAGATAAAATCAAGTCTACGTGTTTAGAAAAATATGGACATGAGAATTTTGGAGTTGGAGATGTTGCCAAAGAGAAATCAAAACAAACTAAAAAAGAAACAATTGCCAAATGGACATATGAAGAAAGATTGTATAGAACTTCAAAAGCTAGAGAAGCGGTATGTCATAGAGGAGGTTATTCTAGTAAACCTGAGAAAAGAGTCAGAAAATCCCTAATTGATCTAGATATTGAAGCTCAATATAATAAACATATGTGGAACTATAATTGGGATTTAGTTTTAAGTAGTAATATAATCATTGAAGTTCAAGGTACAATGTGGCACGCTAAACCTGGATTATATGAGTCTGATGATTTGATTATGGGTAAAATTTTAGCTAAGGATATTTGGGAAAAAGATAAAAGAAAGCATAAGAAGGCTGT
>RXKI01000080.1:37384-52614 GCA_003962895.1 Neisseriaceae bacterium | reverse complement strand
AACACGTTAGTAATTTTATAAATATAAGTAAATACTGGAAGTCTAAGGAGCATAAGTATTTAGATCAAATAACCATTCATGATGTAAAGACTTGCAAAAAACTTAAAATTTAGTTTTGATATATACCTTCGTACAAAAAGGGAGGTAACTGTGCAGGAATTTAAGTTCTTTTATCGTGCTATGAAATTCCTCAAGTCTGTTTCGTTATCTAAATACCCTATAAAGGTAAGAAGAACAGATATCAAAGAGAACGCTTCTGGTTTTTGTATCAAAAAAGATGGTTATTTTCTTATTTTAATAGATAAGAATTTGTCTGAAGAACATTCTATTGACATATTATTGCATGAAATAGCTCATGCAGATTCGTGGGCAGAAGGATATAATCACGGATTAGATTGGGCAATTGCATTTAGAAGATTGTATAATTTATGGGAAGCCTTTTTAGATGATTGGAACGAAAAAATACTTAATGGGGAAAAATAACTATTTTTCTGATTTTACTCATCCTAACCAAATTTATTGGTTGGGATTCATTTGTTTTAGTTCTTTCATTTATAAAGAAAAGTTAAAAATTTATTTCAAAGATAAAAAGCATTTAGAAAAACTCTCTGATGAACTTGGTGTAGATTTTTCTATGAGAAAAGAAGGTTCTTGGCATTGTCTGGTAATCCAAAATACAAAAATATTGAAAGATATAGAAAAACATCAAAACGAAACATTCTCCGAGAATCTAGTTAGACATTATTGGAGAGGCGTTTTAGATGCAAAAGGACTTGTTGGACCTTCTTTTATAAAGTTTAAAAATGATTATGAAACTTGTGAAAAATTTATGAACTTCTGTAAGATATTTGTTAAATCAAAAGCAAAGGTCCATAAAATTGGGAAAGATTATGTTTTTTCAATAAAAGGCAAAAACGCTAAAAAAATAATCAATTTACTTTATGTTGAATCAAATGCTCATTTTGATAAGTTTAAAAATAAAGCCACTGAAAATTGGGACTTCATTTAACTATAATAAGGCATGAATTACCTTGTCAGCTTTGAAAATCAGCCAGAGTATCAATGGCAAATGGAACTCTTGTTAGAGAGTTTTAAGATACATAATCTATCTCAAGATTTATTGGTAGTAGCCACAAAAAGCAATTTGCCATCTAATCCCTTTTTTTGCAGAAATCTTTCTCGACACAAAAGAGCAATAGGATTTGATAACATTGGAGATTTAAGAGGATACTCTAAATTAAATAGATATTATAATTTAATGTGGACGCAGATGGCTGAACTAATTTCTCAGCCCATTGTATTTATAGACACCGATGTAGTTCTTAAAAACCCTGTTAGTTACATCTTTGATCCATATCCACAATTTATTTTTTCTCCTGATTTAGATTTTAGTTTTGATTCTGTAATTTCTAATGTAGGCAATTTTTGGGAATGGTTAGATAAAGATAAAGAAGTTTTTTCTAAAAATTGGCTTCCTTTAGGAGGAGTTTGTGTTTTTTCAAATATCCCCTCAGCTTTGTTTCCTTTGATTATTGAAAGAATTGAATTTTTTGCAATTAAACAACTTATGGAAAAGAAACAAATATGGGAACATACTGATAAATTAGGTTTAGTCTCTGTGATGTTAGAAAATTTACAAAAAATAAATTGTAGAGGAGATTATTCTTTGTCTGCTCCAATTTTTGGGAGTGAAGCTAATTTTATTTCTTATGAAAAAGGAATACCTCCTACATTCCATAAGTTTATGTTTAAATTTTCTGAAGAAATGTTTTTGTCTTTTGGAGACCCAATAGAAATTTTGTCAAAAACTTTTCCAAGCCCTAATGCCAGCTATCTAGCGAGTATCGCAGAAACTTGTCTTAAAAACAGGCACATGTGACGAAATGTCACCAATTTCCCTATTGAGATAAATTTAATTTTATCTAAAATTGATAAATAATATAAATAATTATTTGTCAAGGAGGATATAGCATGTCCTATAGTTTAAGATTCAAGATAAACCTTCTTTATCGTGGAAATGTTTTTCAAAGTGACGAAGAAATAGCCGCCTCAAGAACAATTCAAGTTCCTCTTGGTGCTGGAGGTAATCCTTGGTTTACAAAAAGACATGGAGATGAATTTACTTTATATGGTAAAGATGCAATTTATTTAAAAAGACTTATTCAAAATGGTTTAATTGAAAATGTGGAAATAGCCACCACAGAAGAAGAAGAAGTCGGAACGCTTTCTTTATTTACAGCAGCAGATTTTTACGAAAACCCAGATGTATGGAAAAATTTCATTTCTAAACATAGTATATAATTTTACTATGTTTAAACAATTCTTCGATTCTAAATTTAATGAAAACAGCAATTCAATTAACCCAGCTTTATTAAAAGAATTGAAAAATCTTGTTGTTTCTGGGGTTTTAAGTTTAGATATGAATTTAAAACAAATCTTTGATAAATTTGAGTCAAAAAACAATTCTTCAAAAAATTTTGAATCTGACTTTACAAGAGCTTTCAATGCACTTGATACGGGTTATAATTTCGTTAAGTTATATAACTTGAGAAAGTCTTTGCCTCAATATTCTCGACAAGAATTTGATGGTGGATTGAATTCTCTAAGAAAAGAAAGAAAGTTTTCTTTGGAGGCATCTGAAGGTTTGTTGGTCAAACTTACTCCTGAAGAAAAAGAAGCTGGGATTTTAGAACAAGGAAGATTGTTGATTTATTGCAAAAAGATCAACAATGTTTACTAAAAATGAAAATCAAACTTTCGGAAGAAGAAATCAAAGAAGCAGTTTTTGATTGGCTTTTGAAAAAAGAAGAAATTGGAGACAAGATGCAAATTTCTATAGCATCCGAACCAATTGTTGAAATAGAAGTTAAAAACAAAGATTGTGAAAATCAGCTTTACCTTTTTCAGGAATCAAGTATAATCGACACTTGATAGTTGGATTTTCATAGGAGATAAAAATTAATCTCACCGCTCAACAGATGCTAGATTTTTTGCTTAATTTAAAAGCGAAAGGTCATAACTTAGATGAAATTGTTTTTTCGTATGATGAATATAATGATGAAATGAAATATACAACAGAAGTAACACTCTCTTCAGAGCCTTATTTAGACAACAATAAAATATTTCTTTGTTGATTAGGATCAAAAATGAGATTTTTCCTTTTTCTGTTTTTGTTCATCTTTGGTTGCGTTCCTGAATACGAAAAAGTTGATGGAATTCCTCCTCAATCACAAGTTTATGCCGAAGAATCTCGTCCAAAAAGTGACGGCAAAGAAGTCAATGTTCTAACGGGGATTGCAATTGCAATTACAGATGGAGATACATTCACTCTAAAAGACTCTGAAGGCGAAGAGCATCGAATTAGACTTGGCGAAATAGATGCTCCTGAGAAAAGCCAAGAATTTGGGAAAGAGTCAAAAAATATTTTAGGAAATATGATTCTTGACAAACAGGTCACTGTTTATTGGCTTAAAAAAGATAGATTTGATTGGAAAACAACCGATCATAAAACCAAAAATGGAAGAATTATCGGCGGCGTTTTCTTTGAGAACGAAAGCGTCAATCGCAAACTGGTAGAAATGGGAGCAGCTTGGCATTATACTGATTTCTCTAAAGATCAAACAATTAAAGCTGCTCAAGAATATGCAAGAGAAAATAAGTTTGGTCTTTGGGCTAATGACAACCCTACTCCTCCTTGGAAATGGAGAAAGAAGTGAAAAAGTTTTTTGTTGTTATGATTTTTCTATCAATTTTGTTTCTTTTATTTGGATGTGAAGGAAGAAATGATCCCTCTGTTATAAAACAAAATGAAGAAACTTTGTCTGGCGAAGGAGAATATGTAGGAATTCTTCCCGATGGGAGAAAAGTTTCTAGATATCCAATTGAAACTGGTTATAGAAATCATTTTCTATACTTAGTAGAAGATTCTGATACTGTGACCATTAATCGTTCTGTTTCTAGTGGCAAAACAACAGTGAATATTGTCGAAGTCATCATCGACGGCAAAAAGTTTAAAACAGTTCCAGAAGAGAACGACAAGTGAAATATATAATTTTTATAGAAAATTCTTGGTACAAAAAATATAAACATTTTTTGTATTTGTTTAAGTATTCTCCGAAAAGTCCTTTGATAATTTGGGATAATGGCACGAAGGAATGGCATAATATTGAATTAGTAAGAAAAAGAGATAAAAGAAATTCTGTCAATTTAACTTACCACAGATTAGAAGAAGACGGTCCAGCGGTCATTTATTCGAATGGCGATAAAGAATGGTGGTTCAATGGAAAAAGACATAGAAATGATGGTCCTGCCGTAACATATGGAAATAAAGAATATTGGTTTCATTATGGAGAGTTTAGAGGTAATTTCACATTCAGTTCAAAAGACAAAGGTTGAAAATGCAAATCAGACAATCAAACACATATTGTATTGAAGCTATGGTAGACTTCTCATTCGAAGAGACTAAATTTCTCTTCGATAGTAAATGGAATCATGCAAAAGCTGAAAAGCTAAGAGAATGGGTTGAAATTATTCATGGTCCAACAAGACACAGCAATCTTACTGCTACGATGAAGCTAAGGTCTGTTAAAAAAACAAAAGAAGAATGCGAAGAAGCATTTTCGAATGCTCTTAAATATATCAATGATACAATTGAATCTTATAAAATTTCTAAAAAGTAAAATTCCAAAAATGTCTGTAATTGTAGACAATGCATGTTATGAAATGAACGATGGTGTTTTATATTTAAACATATTTGAAAACAATTCTATTTATCCTTCTGTAATTTACCCAAATAAAACTAAAGAATGGCATTTGTTTTCCCAAAGTGGGAATCCTCTTATGAGCATGTTAAACAGGTCAAACGACCTTCCAGCGATTGAATACTCAAATGGAGATAAAGAGTGGTGGTATTATGGGACGAGACATCGAGTAACAGGTCCAGCAGTCATTTATGGAAATAAACATTATTGGTTTAAAGATGGAAATTTTATAAAAATGGAAATCAATAATGGATTATGAACTTGCAATAGAAAAAATACAAAATGTTGCTTATTACAAAAGAGATAGTTTTCTTCTTTTGTCAGCATTAGAAGATCATCTAATTCATCCTATGATTATTTGGTATAATGGCACAAAAGAATGGATGAGTCGTGGTCTTCTGCATCGTCATTATGGATTGCCCGCAATAATTTATTCAAATGGCGACCAAGAATGGTGGTTTGATGGAAAAAGACATCGATTAGAAGGTCCAGCAGCAATCTACGGTAATAAACATTATTGGTTTAAAGATGGAGAATTTATAAAAATGGAAATCAACAATGGAAATTAAATTTGCAACTCTCACTGGTGCCGATGATAATTCTAATATAGAAGATATTCACAATCTATCTAAAAAGTATCCTTTTGTGGAATGGGGTATTTTATTTCATAAAAACAAAAATGGAATTTCAAGATATCCTTCCAAAGAATGGATTGAAAAACTAAAACCAATTTCAAAAGAAATTAATCTTTCTGCCCATCTATGTGGCAATTGGGTTCATGAAATGAGATATGGAGATATTCCATTTCTAAAAGAACCTATCTCAGAAATATTTAAAAGAATTCAAATTAATTGTTTTGGAGAAATGCTAGAACAAGTCTTATTCTCGGAAAATAAATTTTGGGATTGTAAATTTGATCGACCTTTTATGATTGGCGGATCATATAAAGAAAACATCCCAATTGAACTGTTCTTAGAGAAAGGGATTAGCCCTCTATTCGATTGTTCTGGAGGACGAGGAATAACACCTGAAAGTTGGGAAAAGCCTGTTAAAGGGCTATTTTGTGGCTATGCAGGGGGATTAAATCCTTCTAATCTAGAACGGCAATTGAAAAACATTGAAGATACTGTTGGCAACGCAGAAATTTGGATTGACATGGAGACTGGAATTCGAAATAATGATGATATGTTTGATTTCAAATTGTGTGAAGAAGTTTTAGAAATTGTAGGGAAATATAAATGGGATAAAGTTTTTTAAATTAGTCAATATATACATTATGTCAAATTTATTTCATCTCCTAATGTGTGTCGTAACTGGTGGTGCTTGGTTTCCTGTGTGGATTGTTTGTCTGCTCTTGAAAAAAGACGATTAACCATGAAGACTTCTCAGAAAATTGATTACAAAAATTTAGTACAATCTCTCTCTGATGAAACAATTACAAAAAAAGATTACGACAAAGCACTACAATTAATCTCTGATCGAGTTCAAGAAATTTGGCATTATGTATGCAAAGTTTCTAAAAGAAAATTGTATTGGTGGGCTTTTTCTAACGATGAAGAGTTAGGCAATGGAAATGGTTCTACTGGTGGATTTTTTGATCCTAAAGAAGACTCTGAGTTTATAAGAATTTTTGGCGAAGTAGAATATATCCAAAATCAATATTTTGAACTTACAAGTGGATTCCCAACAGAACTTTTGTGGGACGAAAATTACAAGAAAAAAGTAGATGAATTTTGGCAAAAAGCTCAAGAAGAATTCAAAAAAGAAAAGCAAGATAAAAAAGAAGAATATAAATTAAAAAAGCAAAATTTAGAGTTGATTAAAGATAGCATAAAAGAAAAAATTAAACTTTATAATTTTAAACCAAAAGAAATAAAATTAATTGAATCTTTGCTGAAAAAGAAGTAAAATTTCCATAACTTAATTTTTTTTGAAAAGAAAAAACAAAATGGAACGACGCAATTTTCTAAAAACAGTTGCAGCAATTATTCCCTTTGGCTTTGCTGCAAAATGTTTTGGAAACCAGAATCAATTGGCTTCTAATCAAGAAGAATTTTTTATATACACTTCTATTTTGCGAGTAGACACAGTAAACGGAAATAAAAGGATTTATCCAAAACATGTAGTTAACAAAGCAATTTCATTAAATCAAGATTGTTTTGGGAAGTGTTTTTATGGAGAATTTTTCTCTGCTGAGGATATGTTCAACAATCGAACTAGATCAGAAATAAGTTTGGCAAATGTATCTCATTCTGTTGAAGAATTGTCTTTTGTTGGAGATTATTTGATTGCTAAAATCAAAGTTCTTGACACTCCTAGAGGAAGAATTTTGAAACCATTGATTAAAGAAGGTAAAATTTGTTTTCGTCCAAGAGGGATTTGTATTGCATTAGCTGATAGAAGCGACCCCTCTATCACCTTAATTAAAGATTATAAATTGATTTCTGTTGACGCTCTCTTGACATCAGACGCTGCCTCTCTGTGAGAAAAAATGCTATCTGCACAAACGATTCAAAACTTTCTTGCAATACCAGACAATAAAGTCATTGCTCATGGATACAGCTATTGTCGTCACTATACTTATGATATATGGTTTCGTGATGGCAAAATACATCGATCTGAATGTGTCTACGGACAAATTCCTGTTCATTTAGAATCAACTAATTTTGAGGCAGACTATTTCTTCAATAATGTGAAAAGATGGTATGAATCAGCCACAGATGAAAAAATTGTTGAGTTATTTGAAACTTTTGGAAAAAATCTTCCTATAACTCCTGGTGGAAATTATCCAATAGAACCTCCTTGTTGAAAGAAAAAATGTCAAGTTTATTTCATATTTTAATGTGTTTTGCAACTGGTGGTGCTTGGTTTCCCGTGTGGATTCTTTTCGTTCTCTTTGACAACAAAAAAAATAATTAGGATAAAAAAATGGACCCTAACTTAATAGATTCAAGTCAATTAAGAGATTTGGCTAACAAAAAAGAACAAGATGCAAAAAAGATCATGGAAGAAGTATCTTTGTTAAGAGAACTTGCCGATCAAAAAGAACAAAATCCTGCAAAACAAGGATGGTTAAAGTCTGATATTTATTGTTTTTATAATTCTGAATTTACTTTGAATAATTTAAGTAGAAAGGTTTTTTCTTTTGAAGAAAAAGAAGGTGTAATTGATTCTTTCGAAGAGTCTTTTATTTTAATTTCTAAAAAAGGAACAAAATTTGTTAGAAATTTTGGAGAAAATGGACAGGAACTCTGGTATGAAGAAATTGCATCTGGCAATGCGATGGGAGCCTTGAATAAAGAATGGGCAGAAAAGTATTTGACTTTTGAAAATCCAAATAAATCTCCAAAAGTTTTTCCATCAAGAAGTTTTTTTAATGTAGATAATTTTTCTAAAATAACAAAACAGCAATGGGAACAATATGCTGGAAAAGTTTTGGCTATAGATACGCAAAATGATGTTATCATAACTTTTGCAGACACAGAAGAAGAAGTCGAGATAGAATTGTCTAAAATTGCTGCTGCTATACAACCTGTTAAACTTCCAAATCCCATAGAGTTTTTTCATGTTCCAAAAGAAAAGTCTTTAAAATTTGAAGAAATTAAAAAAGAAGCTGGTAGGTATAGAAATCCAATAAGACCACGAAAAATTATTGATTGAGATTTAACATGAACGATGATGAAAAAATCAAATTGTGGATGAAACACCCTCAGAAAAAAGGTTTGATAACAGTCAAAAAATGGCTTGTTAAAGAACTGAAGTGTTTACGTGCTGGTATTAAATGTGTCTCTTATTTCGACGATGACAGGTATTGCATTGATTATAAAGCTGTGTGGTCAGAAGGGGTCTGCATTTCTATTGATGATTACAAAGTTTCTGCTACAAACAAAAATCCAATCAATATGAAAATTGCTGATATTTTAAACTTTTGCGAATATGATGATCTTTTAGATTTAGTAAGCCTGACTGCACAATTTAAAGAAATAGAAGAAAGAGTAAAACATTGCTTTAATGTGGCTAATACTTTAGAATTAATTGACGAAGAATATAGCTGGTTCGATACTATGAAAGAAGCTAGACTTTAATTTGTTGACTTTTTAGAGATTGATACTAAAATTAATCAATATAACTTAAATAAACAGCTATTATTGAGAAACAAATGGCAATGAGTTTTTTTCGCTACCCTGGAGGAAAATCAAAATTAAGAAGCCAAATTGCTTTTGAGCTAAACAAAATAGCAAGCGATGCTAATGTTGAATACCGTGAACCATTTTTCGGTGGCGGCAGTATCGGATTGTTAGTTCTTGAAGAAAGACCAGAGCTTGAAAAAATCTGGATTAATGATTTCGACTTGGGGATATCATCTCTTTGGACAACATTGATACGCCGTCCAGATTTATTAAAAGATCAAGTTGAAAAATTTCAACCATCTGTAGAGATATTTGATGAATATAAAAAGGAATTAACTGAAACTCCATTGCCAAAATTAAATTCAGATATAGAGATTGCAAAATTTGGATTCAAAAAATTAGCAATTCATCAAATATCTTATTCTGGACTTGGAACTAAGTCTGGTGGTCCTCTTGGTGGTAGAAAACAAAAATCAGCTTACAAAATTGATTGCCGATGGTCTCCAAAATATATTTGCAAGAAAATCGACGTACTCCATCTTCAATTTTCTAAACTTTCTGTTAGAAATAACATTTGTACTAATTTAGATTTTTCAGAATTAATCTCTGACAACTCTCATGAAGCGATCATATATTTAGACCCTCCTTATTTCGTTAAAGGTAACGAGCTTTATCAACACGGATTCACAGAAAGCGACCATGTTCGTCTTGCTGATTGTTTAAAAAAGACTAAACATCAATGGGTTTTATCTTATGACGACTGCCCAGAGATTCGTAAGTATTATGATTGGGCAAGTATTGAAGAAATTAATGGAGTAAATTACAGCATCACAGCAACTAAAAATAAAGAAACAGGAGAAAGGAAAAGTAGAAGTAAATTAGAGTTGCTTATTTCATCAAAACCGTCTAATATGATAGAAACTTTTAAAAAGGACTCTATATGATTTCAATGGAAACATTCCGCCAAAAAGTATGTTGGTATGATTTTGAATTTAATTTTAATAAACATCATGATTCCTTCGTGACTCAAATAAATAGTTTCACTGAAAAAATGTTAAATAAAGGGCAGTCCTCTCAATATTATTTTAAACAAAGAAACGCTTCATTTCCAAAGAAAGACATAGAAATTGGAAAATATGGAGAGTTCGCCGCCTCTTTGATTTTACATTCTGGAAAGGTTACTTCAGACAGATTCCCAGCATTAATGCCTGATTTCGAGATCAGAAAAGGTGGGTCTAAAGGATGGGATTGTGATTTGCCATTTTCAATAAAAGATAAAAATTTTCCAGATTGTCATGTAAAGACATGTGACCAAAATTCGAGTGATTTTGTCAATAGAGCGTCAGGTGGTAGCAGTAAATACACATGGACATTTCAATACGGAAATGTTTCAGGCAATGGAGGAAGAGATGAATTGTTTTTCAAGCCTGATAGTGAAGAATTGATATTGTTTATGTTTGTTCCATTTATTGAAGGCAAAAAAGCCAAAATCGTTGCATCGGCACCTTGGAACAAATTGCAAAAAATAATCAAAGACCCTATTGCGTCTAAGTTCAAGGGCATTAAAAAATGCATATATTCTGAGGATTTAATAGCATTGTCAAAACAAGAAGTGATATTGAAAAATTTTTGATTTTACGAATTCTTGCTTAGAAGTATAATAGAGGGAATTATACTTTTGAGGGCAAAATGAAAATAACACAACACTCTCCTACTGTAACTATTATTGAACAAGATGCTTGCAGAAGAAGTATCTTGTTTGAAGATAAGCGTTATTTTTTAAGCATGCCTCCAATTATATTTTTCATTAAACATACAAAAAGTTTTAAAATCAATCTTGCTTATGGATTTTTCAATATAGACAAAAAATTGTATGATCTTCCTTTTTACAATATTTTTTTTGATGGAAAAATTTGTATGGGAAAGACAAAGAGAAAGTTTGACAGCCTAGAAGATTTGGTTGATGGTTTTCTTAAATCATTTTGGAGTAGCAAGTTTACAGATGAAGCATCTGCTTCTGTTGGGCGTTATATGAAGAGAATGATCCTGAGAAATATGAAACAGTTCTGAAACATGTGAATTGGCGTAATGTTGTGGCTATGACAGTTCTTTTTGATAAGCCTAAAGCATACAATAACAACGGTGATTGTTGTCTGCGAGATGGGTATCGAGTTTTAGTTGTTGATTAAATTTTCAAATGGATTTAAAAACAAATGCGAAGATTTCCAATTATTTCTAGTTGTTCTCGCAAGTTCATTGAAATACAAGGAGTTTCTATTTCTTCTGTCAGAAAGAAGTTAAAAGGACTTGCTGGGATTTCTAATATAGAAAGAAGACACAATGGGGCTGTTATGGTTTTCATGACTTTTCAAGGCATGTCTTGTTCTTATGGAGAAAGAAACAAGAATTTCAAAAAAATCAAATCATCTATTTTAGAGATTGTCTAATGTCTGTTCTTTCTTGTGACAGAAAAGGTTGTTCAAATGTCATGTGTGACATATTGGTAGATGGAACAACTTATATTTGCAATGAATGTGCGAGAGAATTTATTGCAAAATGCGGAGATCGAAGATTTGAAGAAAGAAAAATTAAAAAACGTTTTGAAAACTTCATGTTAATTCCAAAGTTAGAAGAAAGTTTTGGCATAACAGCAGAAGAATTTTTAAATCAATACGAGAGAAGCCATGAAATTTGAAGAAAAACTGAGAAATCGCATTAATGAACTTCCTTATGGATCAATTGAAAGAAATACTTTCAAATTAGTCTTAGGAGAACTTCAACAAAAGTCTGAAGATTCAGAAGAAGTTGCTTATTCAATCATTAAAAAGATGATAAACAGCAATTTAGAAGTTATCTCTATGGTTGATCCTGACGGGGTTCCTCGTTTGAAGGAAGACGATCCTCGACGTGAACAATGCATTGTTGAAAATAAAATTTTATCTACTTTATTGCCACGTTATTTAACAGAATCTCAAATTAAAGAGATTCTTGAAAAAGCAGAAATTGATGTTAAGTCTGAAATCAATGAGGGCAAGGTAATTGGCAAAGCTATGCAATATTTGAAAAGTATTTCTGCTCAGTTTGAAGGCAAAACTGTTAAAAATGTTGTATCTGAAATGAGAAAGTAAAATGAAATACGACAGATTATCTAAAATTCTTTATAATTTAGATTGTGAATCAAGAGCAGCCATTTTAGCAGAGATAGCTAAAAAAGATAAAGCAAGAGCAGACTTCTTGTTTAAACAAATTCTAGAAATGTTTGTTTAAAAACGATAGATCAAATAATTCATACAAGTTGAATTTCAAGAAGTTTGTTGACAAAAAATTTTTTCACAGTAGAATGAATGTAGTTAAGTAAAAAACCTTGGACAGAGAACCTTTCATGTATAATTCGACTTTCACAATTTCGATGCTTAATCGAAGAGATAATTATGCCTCTGAAGAAAAGAGAGTTGCTCTCATTGGGAGAGAAGCATTACATAATGCTTATGCTCAAAAAGCGTCTAAAGTACACTTTTTTAATTTTGGTAAAAGTTTCAAAGAATATCTTGTTATAGCACATAATGGGACTCCATTTGCCAATATAGAAAATCAAATGCAATGTATGAGACCTAGTATTACTGGAGATGGATTTCAAGGTCATGGAATGAAAGCCAGTATGTTTTTACCTGTGGAAAAAAGCGAAGAAGCAGAACTTTTATTACACACTCATTCTCAAAATGGAGATTTCACCACATCTTTAAAGTGTGTTAATTTTAATGACGCTGAAATAACAGATGTGTCAGAAGAGTGGAATGATGAGATTAAGAATGTAATGGGTGAGTATTATGATGAATTTAATGTTTTTTATATTTACAGATATGTAAATGCGAATACAAAAGAGAATAAAGAAAACAAAAGAGTAGAAGGTCTTTTGAAATCTTCTTATGTTCGATTGATGGCAGAAATGTGCCCTGATTTATTTGAAAAGATGTCAGTTCATGCCAGATGCAATTATATTTATGGCAAGTCTTTCAAATATAAATCAATTGAACAAACAAAAGAATTTATTGAAAAAGATGATGTCAACAATGGAAGATTCCCACAATACCCATCTCTTTCTAGAATAGATAAAGAATTCTGCACAGATAGCGAAACTTTTAACGCTAATTTTTCTGTCAATGATGGCGACGAAGTTCAACAGTTTGAAGGAAAGGTAGAAATATTTGTATATCCTAATCTTACAAATAATTATGGACGCTGCATTGTAATGAACGGAGAAAAAGCAGGTGTAGCAAAAGATTTAAAACATTCAAATGAATCATTATTTGTTAATTGTAATTTTTCTATAAAGGATTGTAAAAAAGATATAAGTAGAATAACTAGCGATCCTTATAACACTTCTTCTCATGTGTATGATTGTTTGTCAGAAATAGGTCTGTATTGTCACAAAAACAGAAAATTTAGCTCTAAAATAAAAGATTATTTTGGAGATTTTGTAAAGCAAAATAAACTTGAAATAAATGACATACACAATTGGGAACCTGTTGTCAAGGTTAGAGTGACATTAAATCCTAAACAGAATAGTTCTATCTTTTCTGTGGGCGGGTTGAATGAATTCTTTCACGCAGACGATACAAGCAAAGTCAGAAAAATAGTCTCTGCTTTATTTCAAGAATTGGCTAGGATTAATCCAGATAATTTGGTGGCTTTTAGAGAAAGAATGAAGAATCATTATCCTTATGATCGATCTGAAGAACTAGCCCCTATTCTTAAAAATTTAGAGGTTTCTGAGGATCGGTCAATAAATGTATTAGAAAAAGTAACAGACGCAGAGGGAAACGAAAGCTGGAAAATAATCAGAGAATTAAAACCTGGGGAACATAAAAACTTTGTCAAATTTGAATTTCCCAATGGGCAACCAGTTTTAGACCCTATTTTCAATGTCATTGGAGGGATGGATTTAAAAAACCAATATGACAACATCTATTCTTTTAGCATTTCTCCTTTAATAAAAGAAGAAAAAGATGGAAAGAAAAGACAAATAAAAGAAGACGAATATCAACATCGTCCTTCTTTCTTACCAAAAAAATCAATATATTGCGATATTGATTCTAATCGTTACCGTTTTGCTTTTAAAGTCAACATCCCAAAAAGAGAATATGGAGGCGGCGGCGGTCCTGCATCAAAAACAGGGATGGATAATAATTCTTCTGAAATAGACTATGATGCTTATCAAGAAATGGAACCTAATTTGTATGGAATTTACAGCAATGGTAGACTAATTTTGAACAAAAATAATTCTACCATTATTCAGTTAGCTTCTTTTGCGAGAGAAGCTCATCCTGCTCTTTACAGAAGGTGGAATAATTTGTACGAGAAAGCCACAAAAGTAGCTAGACAAGCTCAGATTTCAAGTCAAAAGATATTGGAAGTATCTTTTTATAAAAATTGCAGAAATGAGTTTGAACAAATGTATGGAAATGCAGAAGCCTATTATGTAAATTCTCATTTAGGAATTATTTTCGATAGCGAAGAAGCACAAAAACTCATAAAAGATGTAGACGAAATTCGCAAAAGAGATTAGATTGGATTGAAATAATGTCTTATGTAATATTTCTATTTTCAGACACTGTATTATTCTATGTTTTTCAATTATTATTATTTGTTTTATTACTATATTCTTTTAAAATAAATAAATTTTTTTCAAGTCCTGATGATGTTGATATTTTTGTCCAGAGAGGAGATGAATCTGTTAAAAGATTTGGTTTTACTTGGACTAGCCTTTGTATTATTGTAGCACATGTTATACAAACAAGTTCTGCTTGTGTTGGATATAAGATTTTTTTTCTTATGTTTGATTTTTCTATATTATTTTATTTGTGTTTTTTAAATATTTGGTTTAGGGAACGAATATCATGGTGCTATAACGTTCAATTGTTTCCAATTGATTTTTTATCATAGCTCCTTCTTTATCTAACATTTTTCCATTAGAAACAGGAATGTGATCTTCTTTATATTTTTCTTCAGCCCATTCTTTAAAACTTTTTCTCTTTACGCAATTAGGGACTGTTTTCCCATTTTTTTCTTTATTTCCAATCATTTCGTAATTTTTCCAGCAGGGATCGTTTTTCATTTTTCACCTAATTTTAGAGATAATTTATTTATAGATTTAAATAAAGAATTTTTTAAAACTATATAATTTAATTAGGAGAAATTATGAATAGATTTTCAGAATGGGTAAAAATAAGAGAAAATCATGATTTTAAGTCTATTTTACCAAGAGGCACAAAGTTAAAGTTAACACAACCATATTCCAGATCAACAATAAATGGAGATGAGTTGGACCCATATCCAGTAG
>RXKI01000080.1:0-37334 GCA_003962895.1 Neisseriaceae bacterium | reverse complement strand
TTGCAAATGATTATGGTGGTGGTAGAGTAAATGTTTTTATTGGAGATGAAAAATTAAGTGAAATTCTTTATTTATCTCCATTTAATGCAGTTGTTGTTAACTAATTCTGCTTCCTTTTTTAACTTTTTTCTCTAATAATCTTTCGGGGAAGTTTAGAGCAATTGATTTACTAAAATAGTAATCAAGATAAGATTGAATTGCTTCTTCTTTTGACATGTTTAAGTTTTGCATTCTATTAGTTAAAAACTCAGCTACTTCAGGATCGTTTTCTATAATAGACCTAGCTTGTTCTTGGTATGTATCTTTAAGTAATTGAAGGGTTTTGGAGTCAATTTTCACAGTATAGATATAATTTGAATTTTGATTTAATATTTTGTCCATTATATCAAATCTATATTTTTTAGGTCTTTTATCTTGAACGATTACAGCACCTTTAATATTTTTTAGTTTAACTTTGTCACCTGGAAAAATTTCATTTTCGTCGTTTAATTCTTGATTTAACAAATAAATTCTTGATGGATCGTAGACGCAAATCTGGTTTCCATCTAACAAGCTATAAAGTCCTTTTCCTTTAAACAAAATTGCATCATAATTTTGTTTGATTTTGTTTGTCATGTTTTGAGTTGCTTTGATTCTAATTTCTTCTACTTGAGAAGGTGCATAATTAGATAATTCTTTTAACTTTGGCATATCATAGCCATTTTTGACCCACCATTTCATCATGGTATTTGGAGAAGCAAAGTTAATGGTTTCAATTCTTGGAACATCAAGATAAAATTCCTTCATTCCTTTGCCGCTGCCTTGGTATTGTTTGAAAATAGATTTACTTTGGGTAAAGTAAATGCCATATCCAAGGTGATGCACTGGAGCAGGTTTTCCATCGGCGTATTCTTGAAGTATATATCCGTGTCTGACATCGCCAGTACGAGCTTGTCCAGAAAAGACTTTAAAACCACCTGTCATGATGTTAGACATGCTTTCTTCGGTAGTTCCGTGATAAACTGGACCAAATAGTTTTTTATTTTGGACTTCTTGATATCCAACTTGTGTTAATTCAGAGAGTATTTGCCAATTTTTGAAATTCATATTTTATTTATAGGAATTTTTAATTAAAATTATCTTTTTTTTTGACAAATCACTTTAAAAAGGTCTGATTTTACGATTCCAAAATAAGAAGTATAATAGCTATGTCTTTTCGTATTGGAGATAAAACATGCTTAGTTCAAAAGTAGAATTGCAAGAAACAGATCGTTTGCTGGTATTGGACTTCACCTTATCCAATACCAGCGATAACGATCTTTATTTTTTAAATCGCAATACTCCATTTGAATCTTGTGATTGCTTCTCAGTAACAAGAGACGGAGCAGAAATCAAATATGATGGACCTTTCTTCAAGAAAGGCGTTCCTATGTCTTCTGATTACATTCATGTAAAGTCAGGAGAGAGTGTTTCTGCGAAGTACACTATCAGCAATTTTTATGATGTTTCTCAAAAAGGCACTTATGAGTTTAGGTTGAAAAAGCCTTTTTTGGTGTCTTTGAAGTTTGAAACAGAAGTTTTTGTAGAAACAGTTGTAAAATACGTTTTGCAAGAAGATAAATATCGACCCACATTAGGACAATTGGCAAGATGCAATCAGCAATAGTTTTGACAGATAAGTCTAAAAAAAATCTTAAATCAAAATTAGAAAACTTCATTCCAAATGATTGGATAGAGTTGTCTAAAGAACATGTGATTAATGAAGGACCAGCTTTAGATGAGCATAAGGCTCATTTAGGAAAAAAATTCACATTGATTGTAAAAGAAATTGGATTTTGCACACAAACTATTGCTGTTAAGGTTTCCTGTGATGAGATTAAGTCTAAGGATAGAATTCCTCATATTACTTTGGCGAAAAATCCTTATGTCAAAGGCAACACAAGAGCCAGTAATGATATTATTGATTGGATTTCCTTGAAGCCTTTTCTAGGTAAAAATGAGATTCTTACAGTCGAAGGAATTCTTCAAGAAATCAATAATGTCTAAAAGAAAAATAAATCAAATCAATGATTCATTCAGAGATTTTGAAAAAATGAATAAAATGGCTGATAGGGCTTTTTTATCTTTTTTGGGTTTTGTTCTTTTGTCTATTGTTTTTTTGGTTTATTTATTCGCTTATTAAAACTATAATAAAAAAATAGGAGAAAAACATGTCTGAAGAATTGCCAGAAGAAACTAAACCTTGTCTGTTTTGTGACAAACAATTGGAGCCTGCGTGTCCAAATGCTTGGGATACTAGACAGCCGTGGGGCGGAGGAGAAATTAAATTTCTTTTTGCCTATGGCTCTGAGAAGTATGATTTGAATATGTCTGGAACTGTTTTTAGAGCATATATTTGCGATGATTGTGCTTCCAAATTTGTTCCAAAGATGGAAAGATCGGACGGATCATTTTGAAAGGGTATAGTAAAAATAATTCTCCTGTTGGTTATTGTAATAGACGGGATGGTTATAAAAATTTAAAAGAGCAACATCATGCTTTGATGAAGAACAGAGATATTTATATTTTAAAATTAAATCCAAAAACAGGATTTTACAAACACATTGACACAATATCCCCAGAGAGGGAAGTTCTCAATGGAATTTATGGTTGTAAATATTTTTTACCAAAAAATTCTCATGAAGAGTTGAGAGAGAAAGCGTATTCTTTATATGCAAAAGAAGATCATGTTTTTTTAACTGATAATGCTGTGACAAGAACCGACTATAGTGGACTTACTGGATGCTATTCTTACACTTATTGTTTATATGATGGTTTTTATAAAATTTGGGACAAAGAATGGCTGTTTAACCCAGAGTTTGTAAAACCGAATACATTTGAAATTGATTTAAATTTATATACTGATTGCAAAGAAGAGTCATCTCTCATCGATTCAAAAGAATTAAATTCTGAGCCGTCTCCTTTTTTTTATGTATCTATTTTTGTAGGATTGCTTATTTTTTTGATAATCATGGCATTTATTGAGTAATAAAATGACAAACGAAACTTTAGACGAAGAAAAACAAGTATTAATTGATTTGGTTATTTGGTATAGAGATAAATATCACAAGAAAGACCTTGGTCACAATGAAATGATCGAAGGTATAAAAGAAGCAAAAACAAGTAAAGATTTGGATGTTTTTTATCAATGGACTGATAGTTGGATTGATGGCCCCCCTGATTGCGAGTAATCATGAATTACAAATGGCGAAAGAAACCCATTGTCATTGAAGCGTTTCAGATGACGAAAGCCAGAAGATGGGACAATAGAGATTGGCCCGAATGGCTTAATCGTGCGTGGGATTTAAATTCTGGCACAGTAGGAGCTTTGCAGGTCACAGAAGGAGATCGTGAATTGCTTGAGATTGTTACTTTAGAAGGAATTCATCGTATTACTTGGGATGATTGGATCATTCAAGGAATTAATGGTGAATTGTATCCTTGTAAGCCAGATATTTTTGAAAAAACTTACGAACAAGCAACATGAAAAAACAAGCAAAGAAAAACGCAGTTTTAGCTCCCGTTCGTAAAGAACGTGAAGATTTAATTTTTGAATCACCGACTCAGGATTTTGCTGGGTTTGGGAAGAAAGTGATTAAACTTTCTTACGGTGACGGAAATGCTTTGTGTTATGCTTCTGAGTCTAAATTCTTTTTTCCTAAACCACTAGATTCAAAACAAATCAAACATGTTTTTGAATTCTTGGGAACTCATGGATATTTAAGATGATGAGGATTTACCTTGAGAAATGATTTGTATTTTAAATGCAAAAAATTGTTTCCCAAAGGAGTTAAACATGATGATGTTGTTTGCAATTGTTGCGAAGAGTGTCAATTAGAAATTGATACTGCAAGAAATATAGAAGAAATAGAAGACGAACTTCAAGAATTGATGGTTTTAATTCAATTAACTGGCGAAAAAAATGTATAGTAGTGTTGCCAGAATGAAAGCGATGGTAAAGCAATGTGCAATGAAAAATTGTTCTTGCTCTGCTTTTTATTGTGCTGCAAATGAAGAAGCAAAACTTAAATACAATCATTTAATTGAAATTTTAGATTCACAATTAAATTTGTTAGAAAATTTAAAAAAACCTGCTGCAACTGTTAAAGAAAATTGGGTTAAACCAAATCCTCCCAATGATAATTTTTATTTAGCAGTTTATGATGATGGGGCAGAATGGATTTTGCATTGGGCTAGTTACGATGATGAAAACGACATCATTGAAATTGACGATTGGCCTTTTAATGAAGATTCTGCTAAAATAAGTGATTGGCAAAATTTAGGAATAATTGTAATTAATTAAACTTCATTAATATCTCTATATCTTTTCTTTTTTTGTTTTGTTTCTTTAATTATTTCTTTAACATCTGTGTCTATTGCTTTTTGTTCAAATTCTTGTTCCCAATAGATGCTATTTTTTTTCATTTCTATTTCCCATTTTTCGTCAAATTCTGGACGTTCTTTATAATGACATTCAAATGAATTAAATGAGTTTATTTTGATTTTAGCATCGATTAATTTTCCCCAAAACCATGTGTCGTTGTTACTTAATGTTGACTGTGCAATTACCTTGCCTTTTATATAGGGGTAAACAGCAGACCAGTTCTTTTCTGTGAAACAAGTGTCAATTTCGTCTAATATTAGTAATGATATTGGTTCGCCGATTGTTGATAAATGTTTTGGATTTTTTAAAACAAAAGTTGAATTTGTATCTTCAAATTTCTTTTGATATTGACTTGTCATTTTCAAAACGTTTCCCTTGAGCCAATCTGGAAGTGTTGCTATTGCAAATTTTAAGATTGATTCTCCGACTATTAGTGACATACTGTCTGAATTACTGCAAAATACTACTTTTTGATTTTCTTTGAACAGACATAGCCACAAAGCATAGATTGTTACCAGTGTTGTGAATCCACCTTGTCTGAATTTACTTTGTATTGAATGATCGTGTTTTTCCCAATGATTAAATAATCTTTTTTGATATTCATATAATTTAAATTTAACAGGAAAATTAATTGTCTTTATAAAGATATAATTTTCACAAAAGTAAAAAAAATCAGATGAACATTTTATAATTTCTTTTTGATGATCTATCATTTAAAACCCATAAGTTTTTTTGCACCATTCTTCGCCAAAGTATTCTTTCATGAAAGTTCTTAATAACTCTGCTTCTCTTGCTTGTCTAACTTTATTTAAATAACTTTCTACGTTCAAATCTGCTTCTGTCAAGAAGAAATGATCTTTTGTTTCTTTGTTTTTAATTTTTTTATGAATGTGTATGATAACAACTTTTTGTTTTTCTATTCTATAAGATGTTAAAAATCCTGAATTTTTAGATAAATCAAAAACTCTTTCAATCCCCCATTTTAAATATGCTTTAAATTGTTTATCATCATAATCTGGGCAATCTTCTTTAATGCATTTTGCCAAATAGAGACAATATACATTAAAATTATGGCTGCTTATAAGGTCTGATGCTACTCTATCTTTATCTATCTCTATTGCACATTCTGCCCCGTTTGCGTAAGCTGTCCATTCATCCATAAGATAAAGAGGTTCATTGTTCCAGTCTCCTGCTTGTTGAACTAGGTAAAGCTGGTATGAGAATCCTCTTAAAACTGGTGGAATTGTAGAAGCGACTCTTCTTATGGTTGTTCTAGGTTCTGCGATCACTGCTGCTTTATCATTTAGTACATAAAATGCATTGATGCCTCTTCCTTTTGAGTTTCTTATATCGTTATTTATTCCATGAGTAGTCTCGTGTGCCCATGTGACTTTATCTGGGTCGACGAAATGATGTCCTGCTGGCATGTGAGATTCTATGTCACTTAAAACAACTCCTAAGTTGTTTACTTCTCTTAATTTAGGATATGTAATCCATTCAGGTTCTTCTTTGACTTCTTCTTTTGGAGGTTCTTCCTCTTTAATTTCTTCTGGTTTTTCTTCTTCTACTTCTGATTCTTTAATTTCTATTTTTTCTATTGGTATGTTTTTTTGTTCTTCTTTTTGTCTTTTAAAAGACCAGACAGAAAAAATAGCCAACAATAAAAGAAATGATACATATAAATTTTTCTTCATCACATTCTCCTGTGTTCTAATATATTTAGTGTTTTTGTATTTTATTTTTGCGATTGTACAAAGTATAGTCCTTCCAAGGAGAATTAAATGAAGAGTTTGCTTATCAAGCCTTTAGGACTATCTGTATGTAGACAATGGTGGAAAGATGGGAAAAAGCATCGTTATAAAAAACTCCCAGCACTAGAAAAATCCAATGGAACTAAAGAATGGTGGGTTAATGGACTGAAACATCGTGATGGCGATCTACCAGCAGTAGAATATTCAAATGGTAATAAAGAATGGTATTTCGAAGGAAAAAATCATCGTGATAACGATTTGCCTGCTATCGTTCTTGTTGGAGGATTTGAATATTTTTTTTGTCATGGTGAACAATACATTTTAGAAGGAAAAACAAAATTTTTTTACCATTTAGGAGTTTTAAGTAGAAAAAAATTACCTGCTATAGAATTTTCAAATGGCGACAAAGAATATTGGTTTAACGGGAGATTGCATAGAGAGAAAGGCCCAGCAGTAGAATACTCAAATGGAGATAAAGAATATTGGCATTTCGGCGTAAGACATAGAACAAGAGGTCCAGCAGTAATTATTGGCAAAAAGAATTATTATTTCAAAAATGGAAAATTTGTTAAGTTAATTAATGATTAGGATTTGAAATGTATTATGTTACAAGAACAAAAGTTGTTTCTGATGACTCTATTTTCGAAAAATATATCGTTGTCGAAAGATGGCATGTTGTATTTAAAAATAGAGCGAAACTTCACAGACTTAGAAAACCAGCATTTTGTAGGTATTCTGAAAAAAGTGGGAAGGTAAAAACTTTTTGTGAAATTTGGTATGTTTTTGGAGGTTGTTATGTAAAAAAACAAAATTGCTTGATTTTGTCTAGTATAAACAGAGATTTAGAAAATAAATTGCCCACTGTAATTTATGAAAATGGAACAAAAGAGTGGTGGCGTCACAAAGATACAGCATGGGAAAGAAAAAGAGAATTGCATAGAGATAATGGCCCTGCCGTTGAATACTCAAACGGAGATAAAGAATGGTGGTTTTTTGGGAAGCGACATAGATTGGACGGACCCGCAGTAGTCTATGGAAACAAACAATATTTTTATGAATTAGGGGAATTTATTAATGATTAGAAATCGAACCAAAAAAGAAAATAAAACTTGTTGGATACAAAAAGAAGATGCTCTCTATCATTACAAAAATGGTAGAATTCATAAAGACAATGGTCCTGCGGTTATTTTTCCAGACAAAGAAGTTTGGTATCATTATGGAAAGATTCATCGAGATAACGATCTCCCAGCGGTAATTTACAAAGATGGATCAAAAGAATGGTATTGTAAGGGAAAACGTCATAGACTTGGAGGAAATCCTGCTCGTATTAAAATCATAAAAGGAGGCATAATAAAAGAATGGTGGCTTGAAGATGAAATCCATCTGCAAGAATGTTCAGAAAAATTCTTAAAAGGAGAATTAATTCATTATATCAATCATTTTTTAAACGGAACCAAAGTTAGTGGATCGTATGGGTATAGTACAGAATTAAAAGAAAGTTTTGTTAAATTAATTTTTTTGGGATCAGGACACACAGATTTAAATCATTATCATAGCTATGGTGATATTCCATCTGTAGTTAGAAAATCTTGGTTTAGAAAAAGAGAAACAAAAGAATGGCACTGTGCTGGAAAATTACATAGAGAGTATGGTCCTGCTGTGATTTATTCAAATGGGGACAAAGAGTGGTGGATTCATGGAGAGAGACATAGATTAGATGGTCCTGCTGTTGAGTATGCTAATGGGAATAAAATATGGTTTGAATATGGACGTTTTGTTAGAAGGAAAATAAAATGTACATAATGTGCAGACCTTTAAAAAAACAAATAATTGAAACTTGGAAAAAGAAAAACCAGTTTGGAGTGTTAATTGAACATAGACATAAGTTTGCTCCTTCTTCTATTTTCAAAAGACATTCAGTACATGATAGAACAGATGAATACATGATTTATAGTTATTTCAAAGAAGGGTCTCTTTATCAACTAAGAGATGATGTAAAATTGGTTCGTAATTCTGAATCTTTATTTTATCCAAAAGTGATTTGGAAAAGCGGAACAAAAGAATGGTATTGGGCACAAAAATTACATAGGATTGATCTACCTGCTATTGAGTATTCAAATGGAGACGAAGAATATTGGTGTTTTGGGAAAAGGCACAGAGAAGACGGTCCTGCTGTTATCTGCGGAAATAAACAATACTGGTTTGAGATGGACAAATTTATAAAAGAAGAAAACAAGAAAGGAGTATAAATTATGATGACCATTGTAATTCGAACTCCATTTTCTATTGTTAAAGAAAATCTTAAAACAGCTTATTTAAATAAAGAACAAAAAAGAAAAAATTTCAAAGATGTTGTTTATGATGTAAAAGATAGAATTTGGATTAAAGATAATTATGTTCACAGAGACAAAGATTTGCCTGCTGTTGAAAATTTTTGTGGGACAAAGCATTGGTATTTATATGGACGCAGACATAGAGATAATAATAAGCCTGCTGTAGTCTTTTCTTACAATAAATTGTCGAGTCATCAAAAAGAACATTTCTTTATACATGGAAAGAAATATATAATAAATCAAAAAGATGGATTTAAAGAGTTCCTTTTCATCCCTTCTTCAAAGTTTTCTACTACTAATCAAGATGAAGCTATTTTGCATTCTATTAATGGCATGCCTTCTGTTGTTTTTGATAATGGAACAAAAGAATGGTATTTTGATGGAAAACTACACAGAGAAAAAGACAAACCAGCTATTGAATATTCAAATGGAGACAAGGAATATTGGTTTCATGGAGCTAGACATCGATGGAACGGACCAGCAGTCATCTGTGGTGATAAACAATATTGGTTTCATTACGGAGAATTTATAAGATGTATTGCTTGACTTATAAAATATTAAGCCATGATTCTAATTTTTTCTTTTTTAAATCTTGGAAAAAGAAAGGAGAATTAAATCCTATTTTTTATTTCCATAGAAGAAGAATTGGGCAACCTTGTTACGAAAGTCACAATGGAACAATTCAATGGTATTATTATGGTTCTCAATATGATGTTGTAAAAACAATTTTTTCAACAGAAATAAGAAGAGTAACTAATACTTCAGATGAATTTAATTTTAATTCTTATGCGGATCATCCAAGCGTAATCTACAATAATGGAACTAAAGAATGGCATTCTTTCGGGGAGTTACACAGAGAATCAAAACCAGCTATTGAGTATTCAAATGGCGATAAAGAGTGGTGGTATTATGGGAAAAGACATAGAGTAGACGGACCAGCAGTTGTCTGTGGTAATAAACAATATTTTTATGTTAATGGAGAATTTGTAAGGGAAGAAAATGTATCCATTTGAAGTTTATGATGAAAAAACAAAAAGAGTTGAATTTTCTTTTCCTATATGGGAAGATTATAAAATAGAGTTATTCAAACAATACCCAGCCAATGCTAGAAGAAGAATTGAGATAGAACTTGTAAATCCAGAAGATAGATTAAAAGATGTTAAAACTCGTCATGATTGGAATCCTCATGCTGAAATAGGGAAATTATATTTAAATAATCATGATTGTTTTTATTATAATGAAAATTGGTCCGTGATTTTTGACGTTTATCCGTCTCATCGACACTTTTCGGAATCGTATAGATTTATTGCAGAAAGAGGGCATATAAATCCTTTGGGAGAGAGATTAACTTTATTGTCGACATCTTCGTCTATTGATAACGACAATGCAATAAGATACGCATATTTTAGAGATAAATTTTGGCTTGTACTTAATTACACGCAATATACTAAAAATAATGTTTATGATTTGTTTTTGACAGAAGAAGTAATCCATTATTCGAACGAAACAAAAGAATGGTATTCATACGGCGTTCTTCATAGAGACCACGATTTTCCCGCAATTGAATATGCAAATGGTGATAAAGAATGGTGGTCTCGTGGAAGAAGGCATCGTAGCGAAGGTCCAGCAATAATTTGTGGAAATAAACAATATTGGTATGAAAATGGAGTCTATTTAGGAGACCAAAAACCAATTGGAATTTCCAAAAATTCTACTGGAATTCCCATCTTAGATTATGAATATTATTCAAGCAGATTAAATTTTTCAAAAACTTTTATTTTCGACTCATGTTCTGGTCTTGCCGATAGTTAGGATTGTTTTTAAATGTATGTTTGCTCAAAATCAAAAGATAAAGAATTATGGTACTTTCTTTCAGGTACGCACTTTGCCTATCATAGAAAAAAAGCCCCAGCTATTTTATATAATAAATCTGAGACGGAGCTTTGGTATCTTTTTGGCAAATTACATAGAGATTTCGGACTTCCAGCTATTGTTTACAAGTCTGTTGTCAGCTCCTGTTTCTCAGAGTTTTACATACAAGGTCAAAAATATAAAATAAAAGAAGAAAACGGAGATAAAATTTCATATACAGATGAAAGTTGTCCTCACTCCATCGCAGACAATCCATCTGTTATTTATAAAAATGGAACAAAAGAGTGGCATTGTAATGGAAAATTACATAGAAATTTTTTTCCCGCTGTAATCTATTCAAATGGCGATGAAGAATGGTGGGTTGATGGAAAAAAACATAGATATGATGGTCCTGCTGTGACCTACGGCGATAAACAATATTGGTTTTTTGATGGAGAATTTCAAAGATGATGACTGTTATAATCTCCACTCCAGTTGATATAGTTAGAATAGGCAGAAGTAGACTTACTTTTCTAAGACAGGTTTATCGCTTTTTTGATCTGATTTGTAATTCAAAAGATAAAATTTGGTTAAAAAATGGACTTGCTCACAGGAAAAATGATCGACCTGCTGTAGAGCATTTTAACGGTGCTTTACATTGGTTTTTTAATGGAAAGAGACACAGAGACAAGGGTCCAGCTATAATTCTTCCTTCTACATTTTCACCTTTAACATCTAAAAGAGAAGAACATTTTTTTATTCATGGAAACAAATATGCAATAAACAAAGAAGAAGAATTTGAAGAAATTCGTTTAATTCCTGATCCTAATTTTCTTTATGAAAAATCTATTTTACATTCTATTGATGACATGCCTTCTATTGTTTTTAAAAATGGAACAAAAATTTGGTTTAATGAAGATAAATTTCATAGAGAAAACGAGCCAGCGATAATCTATGGAAATGGAGATCAAGAATGGTGGAGGAAAGGTAAAAGACACAGAGACAACGGACCCGCAGTAATCTACGGCGATAAACAATATTGGTTTGTTGATGGGGAATTTCAAAAATGTATTGTTTGATGAAATTGCATATAAGAAAAGAATGGCACAAAAACAAAGTGCGACATCGAAGCAAAAATTCCCCAGCCATCGAATATTACGATGGTTTTAAAGTTTTGTACAATAATGGCATTAGATATGAAATTATACAACATGAAAATGGAACAAAAGAGTGGCACAAATGTATAATTTCACTTACTGATTTTGTAATTTCTAGGAACGAAAATAGCTTTTCTAAAACACTACACAGTTTTAATGATTGTCCTGCTGTAATATATCCAAATGGTGATGCGGAATGGTGGTGTAATGGAAAAAGACATAGAATAAATGGTCCTGCTGTTGTTTACGGTAATAAGCAATATTGGTTTGTTGATGGAGAGTTTCAAAGATGTATTGTTTAATTAAAAAAACACACTTCGACTTGTCTTTTTCACATTCTCTTAAATCAGAAATGTGGAAAAAAGGTAAAATTTTACATAGAAAAAACGGTCCTGCCGTTTTTCATTCGGACGGAGAAAAACAATGGTGTTATAATGGACAATGGCACAGAGATAACGATCTTCCTGCCGTATCTTTGCCAAATGGCGATGTTTATTTTTATAGAAATGGATTTAGATATAATTTTGTAGAACAAGAAAATGGCACTAAAGAATATTACAATAGTAAAAATTCATTGCATAAAGAAAACGGGCCTGCTGTAATTTACTCAAATGGAGATGAAGAATGGTGGTTTTTAGGACGAAAGCATAGAATTGATGGTCCTGCTGTAATTTATGGCAATAAGCAATATTGGTTTCATCGTGGGGAGTTCATAAAATGTATTCAATGTATCGAACATGGCGATTTGACCGTTGGGTAAAAAATTTAATCCTTCATAGAAAATATTTTTATCCAGCAATCACTTATAGAAGTGGTACAAAAAACTATGCAACTAACGGATGTTTTAGAGAAAACGATGAAATCTGTTCGATTATTATCCCAGAGGATGAATACGAATCAGACGAGCCAACAATTGTTTGGAAAAATGGGACGAAAGAATGGAAAAAAATGGGAAGAGGATTCCATAGAGATGGTAATTTTCCTGCTATCATTTACAACAATGGCGATATAGAATATTGGTGGAATGGAAAAAGACATAGAAAAAATGGACCAGCCGTAATCTACGGAAATAAAAAGTATTGGTTTGTCAATGGTGAATTTGTAAAGGAAGAAAATGTATCCATTTGAAGTTTATGATGAAACAACAAAAAGAGTTGAATTTTATTTTAATTTATGGGAAGATTATGAGAGCAATTTATTTAAACAATATCCTTTGACTTCAAGAAAAAGAGTTCTTTTAGACCTTATAAATCCTGCTGATCGGTTCAAAGATGTTAAAACTCATGATTGGAATCCTCATGCAAATTTAGGAAATTGTTATTTAAACAATCATGATTGTTTTTATTGTAATGACGATTGGTCTGTGATATTTGATGTTTACCCTGCTCACAATTATGCCTCAACAGGAGATTCATTGAAATTTTTCGCAGAATTAGGACATGAAAACCCTGCGGGAGAAAAAATAAAACTATTATCAACATCTAGTAATATAGATGATGATGCATCTATCAGATATGCTTATTTCAGGAATAAATTTTGGCTTGTTTCTCATTATAAAACTTATTATAATTATGAATATTATGAAGGTTATATTTTACCCCCTACAATGAGTTGGACAGTTTCAAATACATGCTATACTTCGCCAAAAAGCGGACTCAAACATACTTTCAAAAGCACTCCTAGTAAAATTCAGAATCCTTATGTAAACGCATTTAAAAACTATTCTGCGTCGATAAGTACAGATACGATATTTTATTCTAACGAAACTCAAGAATGGTATTGCAAAGGAACAAACAATTATATTGGAAGCTATACAACTCTTCACAGAGGCAACGATCTTCCTGCAATTGTTTATGCAAACGGCGATAAAGAATGGTGGATTTTTGGCAAACGACATAGATTGGACGGACCCGCAGTAGTCTATGGAAACAAACAATATTTTTATGAAAATGGAGTGTATTTAGGAGACCAAGAATCATCTTAAAAATTAAGGTCAAGAGAAACAAGTTGAATTTCATTTGATTGTTTTAATTCGCTTATTTGAAATTTGTTATTTTCTTTTTTAATTATTTTATATGGTTTTTTTATATCATTTTTGGTTAAAACTTCTAAATTAGTTGGACTTACTAAATCATAAGAATTTGATTTTTGATCTTCAGGTAAGTTTAGTTTGCATGCCCAGCCACAACGATAACAAACTTGATTTGCTTTTTTTCTAATTTCAAAATCTGTTAATTTAGAAAAAGGATTTTCTCCTTTAGTTAATTCCCATCCTAAATCTAAACCAAGCAAATCATTCCAACTAGAAGCAACAGAGCAAATTGATATTTTGTTTTTATAAATTGGATTAACACATCCTAAAGATTTCCATATCCCACAATCTGTTTGTGCTTGTTTCCAATAAAATCCTTTGTTTTCATCTCCTATTATGTCAATTGGAGCAACTAAAGTAGGAGCAAAAGAATAATTAGATGCCTTTTCTTTTGTTTTGTAATCTGTATGTGTTTTTACATTTGATACGCTTGGAAGCTCCATTCTTCCATTTGTTGAAACCAAAAAATTAATTGATTTGTAATTCAATGTAATTGTTTCCCATATTTTCCCCCACTCTGGATGTATTGTTGGTTCTCCTCCAATAAGATCGATTGGATGATTATTGGGATTAATTCTTACCTTTTCTCCATTTAAAATTGTAGTGGAACCTGAATACATGTAAGAGATTATATAATCTAAATTTTCTTTGAATTGATCTAGAGATATAAACCAATTTTTGTCTTTTTCAAATTTTCCACATTGAGCATAACATCCTCCACAAGACAAATTACAAACGTTTGTTACAATTATTCCAGGTCTTGTTTTGATTAGATGCTTGACAGAATCGAAAGTGCTTATTTTCAACATATTTTATATATTTCTTGTCACTTTACATTCTGTCTCAATATTAGTATAATAACACTGGAATCTGTTAAAAACTTCATAAGAGAGTCAAAAATGATTGCCTCATTAGAAGATGCAAAGCTAATCCGAAAAAGATATTATCCCAAGTTGGAAAAGGCTAGGATTAACTCTACTTGCAGAAAGACAGAAGACGCTTCCACAATTTATCTTAGAATGGTGACAGAATACCACCAAGCTCTTAAAGATATAGGCTATCGAGTGGCAGATGAATCTGATAATGTTCGTTCTGGGACTCTTGTGCCTATAACACAGGAATGGAAAGAAGCTCAACTATCTAAAATGTCCGAAGTGGACAAACTCTTTGCAGAAGCACGAAAATTGGGAGCAAAGGAGGGTGGGCACCTTATTACAAAAGCTATACGCCTATTAGCAGAAGGTAAGAACTGATATGTATGTAGTGCATAGATATAATTCGCTTTATACAAAAAATTCAGGAGGGTTGAAAGAACATTGGAGAAAGGATTTATTGTGCCACAGAAAATATTTTTTTCCAGCCATGACATTTCATAATGGAAGAAAAATTTATTGCACAAATGGTTTATTTCGTGAAACTAACGCCTTTCATTCAATTCTCACAAGTAACTTAGTGCTTTCTGTGTTAGAAAAAAAATACAAAGACGAACCTACAGTTGTTTATAAAGATGGCATAAAAGAATGGAAAGATGAACAAAAAGGTTTTCATAGAACAAACGGTCCAGCAATAATGTATCCTAATGGCGAAGAAGAATATTGGGTCAATGGAAAAAGGCACAGAGAAAATGGACCTGCTGTGATTTATCCTAACGGAGATTGTGAATATTGGGATCATGGGAAAAGACATCGTAAAAACGGACCAGCAGTTATTATTGGCAATAAACAATATTGGTTTAAAAGAGGCAAATTTATAAAAAAGGTATAAAAGTGTATTGTCTAGTAAGAGTTCAAAAAACGTCTAGAATAGAAGAAGATTGGGGAAAGAATACAGGGAGAAATTTTAAACATCACAGACTAAAAGGACCAGCATTAATTACAAAAGACAAAACAGGAGCAATTGAGCCGACCAAATGGTATGTGGATGGAATAGAGTATGTAAGAGGAGATTTTTGTTTAATTTTAGCAAACTCTGGATCAAATTCACCTAAAATAATTTGGGACAACGGAACCAGAGAATGGAGAAAATCAGATTGGGAATCAAGTGTACTTCATCGTTTTCACGACCCCGCAATAGAATATCCAAATGGCGATAAAGAATGGTGGTTTAATGGAAAAAGACACAGACCCCACGGACCAGCAGTAATCTACGGAAATAAACAATATTGGTTTTGTCACGGTGAATTTGTAAAACAATTCGTAAAAGAGATCGTAACATGAAATTAATTTTTCAAAAAGAAATAGACAAAATTCTTCCATATTATGTTTATAATTCTCGTACGGGAGATGAAAAAGAACTTGCTACAAATAAAATTGGGGTTGTAGTTTTAGAAAAAGAACCTCATGCAAGAACTCTTTTAAACTTTGAAAACTCAGGCAAAAATAGAGTTTTCCTTCCTTATGTTCAGTTCTATGTCAAATATTCAATCAATGATGAAAACAAATATGTATACCACGGGATTGGCTATGATGGACTGAGAGTTTCTTTCTCTAAAAACTCTATAAAAAGCAAAAAAGACATAGTTGTAGTCCCTCCACAAGACGCAGGAAGAAATGGATTTGTTTGTACTCCACACTATGAAGAAAATGGTTTTAATGTATACGATCATAAAATTTATGATGATTTAGAATCTTTATACAAAGAAGTCATTGGCGTTTATTGGGGTCTTGTTCATGAATACATTAAATGGAAAAATTTTAGCCAAGAAGAAGTTCTAGAAAGATGTGAAAGTTTGGGAAGATGTTCTGATTTTTTTGATTATATTAACGAAGAAAGAACAAGACAGCATGAGTTGAAAATCAACGAAGAAGACTTTTTTGGAGAAATGTCTTGAAAAAAATATTTGAAAAAGAAGTAGAAAGAGTTTTTAATTATAGTTATAAACTTGATCGTGAAGAAAATAGCACTAAAATTGGGGTTGTTGTCTTAGAACAATCTCCTCAAGCAAGAACTTTGTTTTTCTCTGGTAACACTTGTCAAGCCAAAAGAGTTAATTTGCCATATATTCAATTTTACATTAGTTATGTATTTGATGAAAAAGCAGAGTTGCCATATTGTTTTCTTGGACAAGGAAATAACGGATTGAAGGTTTCTTGTTCTTTATCCCCTGTTAAAAATAAAGAAGATTTAGTTCATTTGTCTCCTTTTGAATATGAACTTATAATTTGCACCCCTCACTCAGAAAGAGAAGGTTCTGTTTATGATGGAAAAAAATTTAAAACTTTGAAAGACTTGCAAGATGATGTAATTCAAACTTATTTGGGATTAAATCACTATCCTCGTAGAATTAATTTGTCAAAATGGAGCCAAGCTGATGAACAAGAAATTTTTGGTTTTAATTGGGGAGAAAAAAGAACTGTAGAAACAGTTTTGAATCATTATTATAGTAAAAAATCTTTGGTAGAATGCACAAAAGACGACCAAATACAGGCTGATTAAAATGTATTTTTTGAAAAGAAAAGGTGGTCGTAAAGAAGTATGGCAAAAAGTTGATTTAAAAAAAGCTAACTCTGTGCTATGTTTTCATAGAAAAAACGGACCAGCAATAACTTATGAAGATGGAACAGAATCTTGGTTCGACAATGGGATTTGTTATAGAGTATTCAAAACAGAAAACTTTATTGAAACCTATATTGAAGTCAAATTTTGCATAATTCAAACACATTCTTTTTCAGACAAACCAGCAGTAATTTACAAAAACGGAACAAAAGAATGGCACCGATATGGTTCTATTCATAGAGAAAACGCTCCTGCTGTGGTTTACGCAAATGGCGATGAAGAATGGTGGTTTCTAGGACAAAAACATAGAATAGATGGTCCTGCTGTAATTTATGGCAATAAAAAATACTGGTTTGAAAATGGGGAATTTATCAAATGTATAGTTTAATTTTAAATGAAGTCAATTCAAGAAAATGGACTGCCAATGGTTATAAACATAGACACAATGGACCAGCAGTAATTTATTGTAATGGAGATCAAGAATGGTGGAATCGTGGAAAAAGACACAGAGACCACGATCTTCCTGCAATTGAATACAAAAATGGAACTAAAGAATGGTGGAATTTTGGAAAAATTCATAGAGATGGAGACTTCCCAGCACGAATAAGCCCTGATTTGAAACAATGGTTTAAAAATGGTGTAACACATAGAGATTATGGTCTTCCTGCTGTGATATCATCTGAAAGTTTAAATTGGTTTGAAAAAGGGCAATTACATAGAATGGGAGATAAACCTGCTATAATAAATAGAAAAAATTTAGTTTGGGCTTTCAAAGATCAGTTTCATAGGGGCGATAACAAGCCAGCCGTTATAGAAGGCAAAATAAAAGAATATTTTAATTTTGGCAAAAGATATTATTTTAAAACAGTTTGCACAAAAGATGGGAAGGAAATAAGAAAAATATTTGAAAAATCTAAAGAATATATCATTGAAAGCATTGACGACAAACCTTCAATTATATACAAAAATGGAACAAAAGAGTGGCATAATGAAGGGATACTGCATCGAAAAAAAGGACCAGCAGTAGTTTACTCAAATGGCGACAAAGAATGGTGGTATTACGGGAAAAGACATCGATGGGACGGTCCCGCTGTGGTTTATGGAAAGAAAAAATATTTTTATAAACTTGGAGAAATAAACGGAGAAGCAGATGTATGTCTTGATTAGATTAAAAATAAAAAAGGTATCTTTAAAAAAAAATTATCATCTCAAAGAATATTGGAAACTTTTAAAAAAAGGCTTTCACAGAAAAAAAGGACCAGCACTTACATGGGAAAACGGAAGCGAAGAATGGCACGACGCAGGAATTCAATATCAAAAAATTGAAACTGACTTCTCGACAGAAACTTTAACAATGAAGCCTGTCACCAAAATAGCTCATCTTCATTCATTTTCAGATAACCCAGCAATAATTTATAAAAATGGAACTAAAGAATGGTATTGTATTGATGATTTGCACAGAAGGGACGGTCCAGCAGTAGTTTACTCAAATGGGGACAAAGAATATTGGATTCAAGGAAAAAGACATAGAGAAGATGGTCCTGCTGTAATCTATGGCAATAAACAATATTGGTATAAAAATGGGGAATTTAAAAAGTGCATATCTTAAAAAGAAGAAAGATAAATAATTCTGTAGAAGAGATTTGGCAAAGAGATTATTTGGTTGACAATTTAACTCACAGAAAAAAAGGACCAGCATATAGTTTTTTAAATATAAAGCGTTGGTATTTTTGGGGAAAGGAATATTTTAAAGAAAAGACAGAATTTTGTTCTTATGTCACATCTTGTTATAAAAACAACTTTGTTCTAAGTTCTTTTGCAGACGAACCAGCAGTAATTTACAAGAATGGGACTAAAAAATGGCATTATTGTAATTACCCGCATAGAAGAGAACTCCCAGCTATAATTTATCAGAATGGCGACCAAGAATATTGGTTTTTTGGAAAAAGACATAGAGAAGATGGTCCTGCTGTAATCTATGGCAATAAACAATATTTTTTTGAAAATGGAGAATTTATCAAATGTATAGTTTAAAAAGAAAAAAATCAGAAGAACTTTGGTTAAAAAGATATAGCACAATCAGCAGAAGCGGATTTGTTTTACATAGAAAAAGAGGACCAGCTTTAAAAAAAGAAAATCAAGAAGAATATTGGTGTTTGGGAAATAGATTCTATTTCAAAGAAATTCACAGTAATTCTCTACTTCTTGATTTTTTTTATCCACCGCCAAACACAATTAATAAATATACATTTATAGAAATAGATGGAGTTTCTATGTTAGATTCTTTTTTTGGAGAACCAACTGTTACTTACGGAGACGGAACTAAAGAATGGTATCGTCAAGATAATTTAAAAAAAAGAGTCTACCCAAATGGGACAATCGAACATTATTTTCAAGATTGTCTACACAACTACCCATACCCAGCGATAGAATATGCAAATGGTGATAAAGAGTGGTGGTATCTTGGGAAGAGACACAGAGAAATCCTGCCAGCGATTATTCATGGAAATAAAAAATATTGGTATACATTAGGACAATTTTTACAGTATTCAGAAGAAACCAAAAATCTCTAGAAAGAAACAAATGATTCTTATTAGACATGCTCAAAGCGAATTCAACGCAAAACTAACCAATCACCATAATTCCAGCTTAACTAAATTAGGAATAGAGCAAGCAAATAAAACAGCACTTTTTCTTGAAGTATATTTAGATGAAATTAGAAAAAACCAACAAAAACATTATTCAAAAATAATTACAAGTCCATTAAAAAGAACATTCGAAACTTCTTTACACATTGCAGCTTATAATGGATTGGAAATAAAACCAAACAATTTAATTCTAGAACATCAAATAGAAAAGAATGGATTTAAAATAGATGATTGGCACGAAATAAACAGTAAACTAAAAGTTAAAGGACATGAAGACGATCAATCAGTTATTGAAAGATTAAAACTTTTTTGGGAAAAATATAAAGATGAAAATTGCATAGTGGTTTCTCACGGAACTCCTATTGACATCTTGATAAGATTCGCAAAAAATGAAAATGTACAATACTGTCCAGAATGGGACGGAACTATAAAAAATTGCTGCATCACAGATACAAATGACTTAGACAATCTATACAAAAGTACAGACCATTTAAATTAAAGAAAAACAAATGGCAACTAAGCTCATCATGAATTCTGAAAAAAGAACTTGGTTTAAAAATAACAAAATCCATAGAGATAAATTAAAACCAGCAGTTGAATATTTTGACGGTGAATTAGAATATTTTTCTTTTGGATCAAAATTTTTTGTTGATAAAACACAATATTCTACTTCTACATTTTTTATTCAAAGAGGATTTGTTCAAGGGGGACAGGCTGTGCTAAAAATGACAGCCTTGCTCCATTCTTTTGGCGATCTTCCTTCTGTTTTTTATAAAAATGGAACTAAAGAATGGCATTTTGATGGAAAATTGCACAGAATAGACGGTCCAGCAGTTGTTTACTCAAATTTAGACGAAGAGTGGTGGTATCTTGGAAAGAGACATAGAATAGATGGTCCTGCTGTGACCATTGGCAATAAACAATGCTGGTTTGAAGAAGGAGAATTTCAAAAATGTATTGTTTAAACATAACTTCAAAAAAATATGAATATTCCCGCCCAGCTACTACAAAAAAAAGTTGGGGTTTTATTAAAGGAAAATTCCAATTTCAACTTCACAGAAAAAAAGGACCAGCGTTAATTGAAGAAGACATTAGAGGCGTTTTTGTAGAATGGTATATAAATGGAGTCGAATACTTCAGAAGAGAAGATTATCTTGTTTTATCTAACTTTAGAAGTGATTGTCCTGAAATAATTTGGGATAATGGCACAAAAGAGTGGAGAAAAAAACAAATAATTACTCCTTGTTTTGGTTTTCTACATCGACATATAGAGCCTGCTATTATTTATTCAAATGGCGATGTAGAATATTGGGTTAATGGAGAAAGACATAGAGAAAATGGACCTGCTGTAATATACGGCAATAAACAATACTTCTTCGAGTATGGCAATTTTATCAAAAAAGAAACAATAAAAGAGGTTTAAAATGTATGCTATGGAAAGAGTGAAAGGAAAAGAATCATGGAAAAAGTTGATAGAAAAAAAACTATATGCCTATCATAGAAAAAGAGGTCCAGCAATTAAATGGAGAAATGGAGGGAAATCATGGTACGACAATGGATTCCCTTATGAAAAAATTGAAGATGAATGCTTTTGTGCAACTTTTGCTAGAGTATCCTCTGTTAAAATTGAACTGCATTCATTCTCAGATAGCCCAGCTATTTGTTACAAAAACGGAACAAAAGAATGGTATAGACACGATAAACTTCATCGAATAAACGGACCAGCAATTGTTTATTTAAATGGCGACGAAGAATGGTATTTTATGGGACAAAGACATAGACGAGAAGGACCAGCAGTCACATATGGGAATAAACAATATTTCTTCGAATGTGGAGAATTTGTGAAATTTAATCACTTAAATTAAAGAAAAACAAATGGCAATTAAACTAATCATCGATTCTGAAAAAAGAACTTGGTTTTTAAACAATAAAATCCATAGAGATATCCGACCAGCGGTCGAATATGCAAATGGAGACAGACAATGGTGGTTCAATGGCTTCAAACACCGAGAAAGCGATTTGCCAGCCATTGTTTACAAAACAGGACTCAAAGTATGGATGAATTCTGGACAGCTACATCGTGAAGATGGACCCTCTGTGATCTATCCAAACGGAGATCGAGAATGGCACGAATACGGTCTCCTCACTCGTTGGGAAAAGGCTAAATAAATGTTCACTAGAATAAAAGAAAGATTTAACGAAACTAAAAAATGGTATTCGTCAAAAACAACAAAAAATAGAATATTGTTATCACATAGAACTAAAGGTCCAGCTTTAGAATATTATGATGGAACTAAACATTGGCTGAAATTTGGACGCACACATAGAGATTATGATCTTCCAGCAGTCGAATTTATAAATGGCGATAGAGAATGGTGGGTTGAAGGAAAACTACATCGTGATTATGATCTCCCCGCAGTCATTAAAAGAGGTTTTAAAGAATATTGGATTAATGGAGAAAAACATTATGGAGAATAGAGGAAAGTTATGGTAATGGAGTGTATTTAATCGGCAATAACTTATATTTCATTGACATGATAAGTTATATCAATTTTGATTGGACTTCAAATTCATGAAAGAATGCCTTCAATGCAAATCTAGAAATAGATTTATTTGTATAAGAAAAAAAATATACAAATGTTCCTATTGCGGAATCTATCAAGCAGAAATGTCATATCAAAATTTAGCAAAAATAAAAAAATATCAAATAGAATGCCAATACTTAAAGGAAAAAGATAAAACAGAATCTTTAAAAGAAATAGAAAAATATGAGAAAACAATGAAAGTTATGGAAAAAACCTTAGACGCAAAAATAACAGTAAAATTCAACACACTCTTCTTTGACGAAATCATTTAAAATGAATGAAAAAATATGTTTGCCAATTGAAACTGTTGTTGAAATGATGATACGACATCACAGTAGCAAAGAAATCTCGGGTGATGGATTAGAGCATTACTTTTGGTTAACTCTATCTGACGACTACGAAGTTGGTGCCCATAATATCACTGATCTTAGAAACAAAGTCCGCACCTACCTGCAAAACCTGTCTGCGGAGAATCCCAATGTATGATTACGTTCAAACCTCAATTGCATTTGTAACAATGATCTTTTGTATAATTTTAATTGCAGGTAGAAAAACAAAAATGTTAAGCCCAATTGAAGCTACAAAAATGTTAAGCCCAATTGAAGCTGCTATTGAATTTGAAGAAAAAGGTTGTTGTTCACTAGAAGAAATAGAACGCTTAGAAAAAGATAAAACAACAATAAAACTTAAACAATTTGAAAATTGTTATGCAACAATTGATCCTAAAATTTGTGAATACGTTGCTGACGAATATCACAAAAATGGAGCTAAATTCGAAGACAATTTCGAAATGGAAACAGTAAGAGACCTCATGCTGTCAGGATTTTAAATGATTATCTTAATTCTTTTAGCAATTATCTTTTTAATTCCTTTTCTTGCACTGGTTTTGTTTTTTGCAATTTCAACATTCCAACTACTTATGGAAGAAGAAGTAAAATGAACGAAGTATCTAAAAGATCATGCGTTGACGACGCAATGGATGCACTTAAAGAATATATCAAGAATGGAACAAAACCGATTGTTCCAGAGAATTCTTCTCAAAACGATTTTGCAGTTTGGCAAGCTACATTTGAAAACGAGCAAGAAATCTATGATGATTTGATTCTACAAGAAAACAAATCAAACGCTACTTGGCATGCCAACAATTATATGAGTGAAAATTTAACAGAAGACCAAAGGTGCCCTATCATGAAACTCATCGGAGTCTCAGCACATTGGGAAACTAGAACCATTAAAGATAAAAATCTTAAACAAAAGATACAAAAAATTTGGGAAGATGCTTTCGATAAAATTAACAAAAAAGATAAATTCATCGAATCTCTAAAAGCTGCTCAGGAAAGATTTTAATGGATAAGCCATTTACAGACGAAGAGTTCAGAGAAAAAATAAATCTTTGTCTAAACTCTTTAGAAGATTTTCAAAGTCTGAAAATCTCTAAAAAGAAAATACAAATTTTACACAAGAATAAATTACATAATACCAATGGTCCAGCAGTCATCTATAAAAATGGAAGAGAAGAATGGTATTTTGAAGGGAAAAGACATAGAGAAGACGGACCCGCAGTCGATTCCGAAAACATTAAAATTTGGTATAAAAAGGGACTTAGACACAGAGAAAATGATCCTGCTTTAATCAAAGATAATCTAAAAGTTTGGTACGAAAGAGGACTCAAACACAGAACATCTCCTCTGCCAGCAGTTGAATATTATATAGAAAATGAAAAAGTCTCCCGAGCAGAATGGTGGAATCACGGAATTCTTGAACAAACTAAAGATGATGAAATTGAAATTATTTATGAAAATGATTTAGTAAAATCTATTAAAACAAAAGAAACATATACAGAATTTGAAGAAGAAAAAGTATCTTATCTTTCAGATAAAACAGGAAGGTTTTGGTTCAAAGATGACAAATTACACAGAGACGAAGATGACCAGCCAGCAGCAATCTTTTATAATGACGTTGTAGTATGGTATCAATACGGATTGAAACATAGAACAAATGGTCCTGCAATGGAATTCTCAGACGGGACAGAAAAATGGTATTCATGGAACAAACTTCATAGAACAGATGGTCCTGCTATCACAAGACCCAATGGAGATAATGAATGGTATGAAAATGGAAAATTCATTAAATGCTCAAGCAAAATAAGAAGAATTAAGAAATGGTTTAAAGAAGAGTCAAGTTTAGGCTTCGATATAGGTCTAGCACTTTTCGCAATTGCCTTTATAATATTTTACGTTTTTTACATTCTTTCTTTAAAATAAAATGCCAAAACTTCCCTTCAAATACGACAGAATTCCCACGCTTCTCAAATGGGAAGCTGTGAATGATTATGAATTCTTTGTTGCCAATCTTCCTTTAAAAGCAATTTTCAACACAGATGGAACAGCAGAACTTAAATATAAAGAATTTATAGAAATATACAACGATCAAATAACATTTAAAGAATGTGAATTAAATATATTAAAAAAAGCAAACTATGGAGATTTTAAATGTATTGTTTGACTGTTTCTATATTTTATTTCACACCAGCGAATGGGCTTATTGTTAGAACCCCATCTTCTAAAACTTGGACAAAGAAAACGTCTGAAAACATTTTTATTAAACATAGAAAAATTTTAAAACCAGCTTACGAACATATAAAAGGAGGTGTAAAAGAATGGTTTTATGAAGGAAGAGAGTACCAAATTGTTGAGACAGAATTTTCAACAGAAATACGATCTTTTGTTTTCACTCCCCAAGCAATAGAATATAAATTAAATTCAATAGCCGATCATCCAAGTGTGATTTATAAAAACGGAACAAAAGAATGGCATTGTTTCGGATTTCTAAGTAGAACTTTAGTTCTCGACTCTCCATCTGTCATTTACGCAAATGGCGATAAAGAATGGTGGCAACACGGGAAAAGACATAGACTTAAAACAAACGGACCAGCAGTAATTTATGGAAACAAACAATATTGGTTTGAAAATGGAGAATTTCAAAAATGTATTGTTTGATTTTGAAAAAAAACAAAAAAGAATGGACGCTTGATGGAGAAGCACATAGAACAAAAGGTCCAGCGATAAATTTTTCTAATGGAGAAAAATGGTGGGCAACAAAAGGACGTATGAATCGTGACCATAATCTACCAGCAGTAGAAAGACCAAATGGAACTAAAGAATATTGGATTAATGGACAAGAATACAATTTACAAGAAAATGGAACTAGAGAATTTATTGATCTTTTTGGAAAGTTAAATAGAGAAGACCTTCCAGCAGTAGAATACGCAAATGGAGACAAAGAATTTTGGTTAGATGGAAAACGACATAGATCAGATGGTCCAGCAGTCATCTACGGCAACAAACAATATTGGTTTATTAATGGAGTTTTTATCAAATGTATTGTTTAATAAGGAGAAACATAAGCAAAAATCAAATTTATGAGGATTGGGGAAAGTTTAAATCAAAAAACAATTTCCTACATCACAGAACCAGAGGTCCAGCAATTCAAGAAATTCTAACGACAAATACAAGCGTCGATGTTAGAACAAGCTGGTATTTTGAAGGAAGACATTACACAAAAGAAAAAGATTGTTCAATATTAAGCGGTTATAACATAGAAAATAATAGCCCATCAATAATTTGGAATAATGGAACAAAAGAATGGCGAAGAGAAGATCGTCTTCACAGATATGATGGACCCGCTGTAACTTATTCAAATGGAGATCAAGAATATTGGCTTTATGGAGAAAGACACAATAAAAACGGTCCAGCAGTCATCTATGGTAAAAAACAATACTATTTCGAAAATGGCAAATTCATTAGAGAAACAAAATGATTCCTAAACAATATGAAGCTAGAATTCAAAAAGAACAAGAAAAAAAACCAGATATAAAATACACAATATCAGTAGACGGTCTAATTAAGTTCAAATTAAACAATAAACTCCATTGTAACACAGGACCAGCTATTGAAACTCTCGCAGGCGATAAAGAATGGCAAATTAACGGAAAACGTCATAGAACAGATGGTCCAGCCGTTGAATGGAAAGACGGAACAAAAGAATGGTGGATTGATGGAAAATTACACAGAACAGACGGTCCAGCAATAGAATCTAAAAAAATACAATCATATTATCTAAACGGAATTCCACTTACTCAAGAAAAGTGGGAAAAACTAAAGGAAAAGTTTTAATGTATAAACTTATAGTTGGGTTGGAAATTCATGCCAAGTAAAAATAAAACATATTCCAAAAATAAAAACTCTTAATGAATCAAGACAAGAATGGGGATTATCATTAAAAGATTCTTCTTTTATCATAGAACAAGGATTAACTGAAATTTATTCTAAAGCAATAATTAATCAAAATTCCCAAGAAATTGCAAATTGGTATATTAATGAACCAATTTTTAGAAAACTACCAATTGATTACATAGAAAAAATTATCAAATTTCCAAAATCAATTGCAAAAAAAATTCTAGAAAAATGGAGTGAAGAAAATTTTGAATTAAATTCTTATGAAAAAATAATTTCAGAGTATACTCAATCAAAAGATTTAGATTCAATTATAAAAAAAGTTATAAAAGAAAATCAAAAAATAAAACAAGATTATCTCAATGGAAAAACAGAAGCAGCTTCAGCTTTAATAGGAAAAGTCCTAAAGGAATCAAAAGGAGAAGACCCACAAAATGTTAAAACTCTAATCTTAAAATGCTTGAAAGATTCTGTTTAATCCTATAATGAAGAAGGATTAGAATAATGCTTTTTATTGTGCAAATTGTTGTTTTAACCAATCTATTCTTGTTTGGAATTTATTCCTTAAAGAAAACAAAAAAAGTAAATGGATTCGCTCAAATCATTACTTGGACGGTTGGCGTAATGTCAATTGTCATTTCTTTTGTTGGCGGTTTGCTATCACTGGTTTCTTATTAAAATTCAAAAAAACAATGACTAATCGCAGAAATGTATTCAAAAGAGTCAAAACCAAATTCAGAAGGAAAAAATCATGAATCGTAGAAATATATTCAAAAGCATTTTGGGATTTTTTGGGGCATGCTCTGTTGCCTTCGCAACAAAAAGCTCAAATACAAATTCTTGTATGCAACTTGAATCATTTAAGAAAAATGGCGAACCTTATATGGATTCAAATGGAAATGTTTATAACACATTTCGAAAAGGAGATGAAAATTACTACACTCTAAATGGTGAAGTTTATTTGACTTGTGACAAATCTGGCAAAAAATATTGGAAAAATGGGTTGCTTCATAGAGACGACGATCTCCCAGCAATTGATAATACGCATGGAGGAACTAAAAAAGGAGACCAACATTGGTATCAAAATGGTCTTCAACATAGAGATAATGGACCTGCATCTATTTGGAGCGATGGAACAGAACAATGGCAGAAACATGGAAAATTACATAGAGAAGATGGACCTGCTATAACTTATGAAAATCGATTTCGAGCTGAATGGTATCAAAACGGTAAATTTATAAAATTAGAAGAAATTGTTTCCTAAAGTGCATTAGCATTTCTCGGATTAAGTGATGCCGCCTTAACGGCAAATTACACACCAACAAACGAAACTAAAAATACACCACAAGAACAAATCGTAAACGAACAAACTATCACTTATTACAAAAATGGAAAACTCCAATATAGAGTCTATAATTACGACATTCCAAACAACTATCCCCCATTCAACCCAAACCCATTTCAAAAAGAACAATCATGAACCGCAGAAATATCATCAAAGGCATTTTAGGATTTCTTGGATTAGGTAGTGCCGCCTTAGCGGAAAATCTACAACCCAAAAAGAATATAGAAAATGCAGTCTACAATAGATTCCGCTTAGGAGAAAAAACTTATTACGCAATGAACGGAGAAGTATATTTATCTTGTGAAAATAACATTAAAACATATTGGAAAAATGGAAAGATTCATCGAGACAATAACCTCCCAGCGGTAATCTACAAAGATGGATCAAAAGAATGGTATTGTAAGGGAAAACGTCATAGAGAAAATGGTCCAGCAGTTGTTTACTCCAATGGAAATAAAGAATATTGGATTAACGGAAAACGCCATAGAATCGATGGACCTGCTATAGAAAATCATGAATTTAAAGCATGGTTTTTTGACGGAAAAATACACAGAGATAACCTGCCTGCTATCGAAAGAATCAATGGACATAATGAATATTGGTGCCAAGGAATTCGTAAAAATGATGAGTGGTTAATGAATTCTTAAAATTATGACTAATAATAAGACTTATCATGAAAATGGCGGTTGGTATTTCAAAAAAAACGGTTGTTTAACTCTTTCTGTAGGAAATCCAAGTCATCCTCAAATAATTTGGGACAATGGCACAAAAGAATGGCATCTCTATGGAGTCTTACACAGAGCAGGTAAGCCAGCTATTGAATATTCAAATGGAGACGTTGAATATTGGTTTAATGGCAAAAGACATAGAACTGATGGTCCAGCAGTTATCTACAGGAATAAACAATATTGGTTTGTTAATGGAGAATTTCAAAAATGTACTCATTAACTTTTAAAAAAATTTTAATTCCTGATTTAGATATACACCATGAAGATGGACGTAGATTGTTTTATGTTCTTTCCTCTTCAAGACCCAAAGCAAAATGCTGGGAAAAGAATAGAAAATATCATAGAAAAAATAAACCTGCTATAGAATACACAAATGGCGATAAAGAATGGTGGCTAGATGGGAAAAGACACAGAAGCCCCGTAGAAGGTCCAGCCGTTATGTTTAAAGAAGACTATTATTTTTATTCAGATAGTCAATTTAAAGTTGCAAAATATGAAAATGGAACTAGAGAACTTTATCGTTATAATACACATCGTAAAAAATTTGAATTACAATCATTAAACAATATCCCAGCAATATCTTATTCAAATGGCGATATAGAACATTGGGATTATGGAAAAAACATAAATCAGATGGTCCTGCTGTCATATATGGTAACAAACAATACTGGTTTGAAAATGGGAATTTTATCAAATGTACTCATTAACCTACAACGTATTTAACAAAATTTGGAGAAAAAACCAAATCCCACATAGAAAAATTATCGGACAACCCGCAGTAGAATACCCAGACGGAACTAAATTTTATTGGTGGAATTGTCTTGAATATACAATATCGAAAACAGATGAAAAAACAGAAATTATTGCAATTATAGACAATAATGACCATAAATTACAATCTTTTGACGATAACCCCAGCGTAACTTATACAAATGGAACTAAAGAATGGCACTGCGTAGGTCTTCTACACAGATATAGTGGTCCTGCTGTCCAATATTCAAATGGAGATGTTGAATATTGGAATTGGGGAAAACTTAACAGACTAGATGGTCCTGCTGTCATATACGGCAATAAACAATACTGGTTCTATCGTGGAGAATTTGTGAAATGCATTATTGTTTGAGAACTTATAATATCCATAGACAAAAAGGTTGTTATGAAATTTGGATAAATTCCAATAATAGAAATCATAGAAAAAAAGGTCCAGCAGTAGTTTACTCAAATGGAGACAAAGAATATTGGATTCAAGGAAGGAGACATCGTGACAGTGATCTGCCAGCAGTGAATTCTCATAGAGGATTCGAATATTGGAACAATGGAGTCAAATACAAAATAATAGAACAACCAAATGGAACTAAAGAATATTGGAGCTATCTAATCTCCACAAATAGCTCACCAAATAGCCTCAAATTACATATGGAAAATAAACCTGCAATAATTTACCCAAATGGCGATGTAGAATATTGGCAATGGGGAAAACGACATAGAAATAACGGTCCCGCTGTCATCTACGGCAACAAACAATATTGGTTTTATTATGGAGAGTTTATTAAATGTACATCGTAAATTTCAGCAATTCAAGAAAAACTTGGAGAAAATTAACTCTTGTTAGTATGTACCGTCATAGAACAAAAGGTCCAGCAATAGAATGGGATGATGGAGATGTAGAATGGTGGTTTGATGGAAGAAGACATAGAGATAATTGCCTTCCTGCCGTAATTTATGCAGATGGGAGTTGTGAATATTGGGAAAATGGCATTCCATACAAAATTGTAGAATATGAAAATGGAACTAAAGAATGGCATTACGACAGACATCACGGTATTTGTCTGCATAAACGTAATGGACCAGCAGTCATTTATTCAAATGGAGATCAAGAATATTGGGAGTGGGGAAAACTTCACAGAAATAATGGTCCAGCAGCAATCTACGGCAACAAACAATATTGGTTTCATTATGGAGAGTTTGTTAAAATGGAAACAATCTAGTATTTTTCATTAAACCAATAAAATGATCTTTTTTCTTCCCCTGAACCATAATTTACAGGTCTAATTTCATTATTTAAAACAAGACCATCTTCATATTGATTTGTTCCAATATATCCTTTTTTATAAGAAATTAATTTAGGATATACATCACTACTTGCAATATACCAAACTTCCCACACGTTAAGAGCAGATTTAATATTGATTTCTGAACGAAAGAAAACAATCGGTCCAGAAATTCCTTTAATATTCACTTCCAACATTGGAGAATCATAATTCTTCAACCAAGTTGCAATATCCGCTTCTAAACCGATTTTCATCTCATCTGTCATGTTTTTACTATAATCTATATTAACTCCATTATAAAATTCAATCGGCTCTTTTTCTATCTTATTTTCTTCTTTGTTTTTTGACATCCCCAAAAAACTAAACACAGGCAACGCCAAAATACTATTTAAAAAATTTCTACGAATCATAATTGTCTCCTTTAAGTTTATTATAGAAACCCTCTCGTGAATTTTCGCAAAAATTTTGTGGCGGATTTTTTTGAAATTGGTTTTTTGCAACTTTTTCTAGATTTAGAGATTAATTTAGAATTGTTGGATTAAAATCTTTGGGAAAATTGTTTTTAAAATCAGTTTCGGGATAATTTTGGAATTAGTCTTTCAATTAAATAAAGACAGGGGTGATGTTGCGGGGGGTGGGGGAGGGGGGTTTAACTGTACCCTATATTTTTCACAAGAATTTTTTAATTCTTTTCTTTAAAAAAAATAAAGAAAAGAAAAGGATTCTTTACTAAACAATTCTTTTGTTTAGTAAAGAATCAGACTCGTGCCCATTAGGGTACAAGCACTTCGCAGATTTCTTTTGCTTTCTTTGCGGCTCGTTCCACTTGTTCGTTTGCTGATCGCAATTCCTGTTTGAGGATTACGATCAGCCACTTCTCAGCTTGTTCGAAGGTATCGAAATCCCGACAGGAATAGGATCGGTGATATACAGTGTAGTCTCCCATTGCATTGCCGACGATGCTTCCCATTTGATTGGGGAGCATCCATTCGGTTCCGCCTTCCCATCGCTCATTGATTGAGTAGGTCAGAGTCGTGGTCAGAGTCGTGGTCGTGGTCGTGGTAGCAGGCATGGTCAGGTTCCAGTGGTTGGGGTTCGGTCTCACCACACACTAGGGTACAATCAGGATGCGACGATCATCAATTGTCGTCCGTGATTTTCTCCGAATTGTTCTCGCATGAATTCTTCTGGGGACTCGAAAGTCGTGATTGATTGCCAGCCCGCCCGTTCATTGCCTTTAATAATGTAAGAATAGTGCCATTCTTTTCTTACAGAATCCTTTCCCGAAGCTGGGAGATTGGCGAAGAAGGGGGTCGAGAAGGCGAAGACGATGTTCATGGTTCTGGTCCTGATGGGTTCGGTTGTCACAACCATTAGGGTACATCAGATGTTATAAACCCAGATGAAGAGTGCGAGAAAGAAGATCAGGGTGGCGACACAAAGCGGGACGAAAATCTTGAGAAAATTTTCAAAATTTTCGCATGAATCCTTGGTTGAAACGAAGACATTTGGCATTGCGTTGATCCTTGAGGAGAGGGTGAGTTACCGCCCATTAGGGTACATTAAACTTTCCAAACATCTTCGGGGTGGAAAGTTCGAGCTTGACCGAAAACCATGTCAACAGAATCAAGAAATTTTTTTGCTTGTTGACGGCGGAGTTTTTTGCTGAGTTTCTTGAGGGTTTCGGTGCGTTCACGGCGACCTTTCCCGCAACGTGATCCGCCCATTCCAGACTTGACCTTGACATTCGACATGGTTCTGATCCTTGAGAGGGTTGGTTCTACCGCACACTAGGGTACATCAGGACCATTGCCATTCGTAGTAACGCAAATCGTTTTTAATTCGACTTGCTGCTGCCTCTTGTGTGGATTCGATCAATTCTTGAGACCAAGGAACGACTTCGATGAATTCACACTCTTCGATTGGTGCAATTGCCCCACAAATTGATGTCAATCCTACGTGGGTTGCTTCTTCGGGGAGGCATGGAATCAATCTGAAGAATTCATTTGTCGGCAGACCCTGTTCCATTCTTGAGTATTTGGATTTGAGTCGGTCGAGTTCGATGATGTCCTTGAGGACATCACAATCCATAGGGTACAATTCGTCGAATTCTTGGACGGTTTGTTTTCTATAGCATTGTGTCACCCGCCAGCTTTGGCGTTTTTTTCCGAACGAGTCCAATCCGTAGAACACGCAGTCACAAACTTTGAGCATGGTTGTTTCCTGTTGGGTTTCGTGCCCATTAGGGTACAATTACTTGCAGTTTTTGAGTTGAGACAGGAGATTGTGGATTATTTTCTTGTCATTATTTTTGGCAAGAAAACAACGGAGTTGGAGTCGGATTGCAATTTCGAGAGTGGACATGGTTCTGATCCTGAGAGTGGTTGGTTCTACCGCTCATTAGGGTACATTATTTGAACCTGGGGTCATTGAGTGGATATGGTCCACTCACACGATTCTTGGCATGGAGAACATAGAATTTATCTTTTTCGTCTCGGAAGATGCCAGTGAGGACTTGACGACCCGAGTGGATCACAGTTCTGTAAGTCCACGATGCAAGATTTCGGTGATTGGTTCCCATGATTTGTTCCTGTTTGGGTTGTGATGCCCATTAGGGTACATTATTCTTCGCCAGAGACACGATTTTCGTGCAATTCTTTTCCTGTGGCGAGAATGAGATTGGCTTGTTTTGGGGTGATTTGGTGATGTTCAGCGAACTTCTCGATTGTCAGATAATTGTTGACGAAATCGAGATAGGATTGGATGAGGGAATTGATTGTTGGCACGAGTTGGTTCCTTTAGGGGTTCTGGTTTAGGCAACAATCAGGGTACAATCACTGGCGATTGATCTGAGTGATTGGTAGATGTCTATTGCCAGCTTTGTATTCCCGCCAAAAAGTTTTGGTGGGAAGCCACCACGTTTTAGCCAAAGGAGTCCTTCATTGGCGAGATCGTAGAGAATTTCCATGTCAGGAGATTCTTTCGAGCAGCAATCACAGATTTGTTCCCAATTTGCTTCGATGTCCATTATTGTTTCCTGAGTGGGTGGTGGGGAGAACACACACTAGGGTACAATTACTTTTCGTTTTTCAGTTCATTGATGGAACGATATGCTTCCATCAAATTGGGAACTTCGTGGATTGTGTGGTCATGCTTCCACACATCGTAGGAATTGCCCCTTCCACGGCGTTCGATTTTGATTCCGTGAGCTTTTCCGAGTTCTTCGAGAAACTTGAGAGTGAGGCGAGCCATTGGTTTGATCCTTGAACGGGGGTGAGATGCCGCTGTACAATCAGTTTCTGGTGGTTACAAATCCAGCTTCGACCCATCCTGAAGGAATTCCTCCCGAAATTGAGAGATTTTTTTCAAATTCGGAGATTAGATGGGCATTCTCTCCGAATACTTGGATTGTCGTTTCTTTTCCATCTTTTCTTTTAATTACGATGGTAACGTCAAGAATTGGATGGTAGAGGAAGGTGACACGGTTCATGGTTTTGGTCCTGAATGGGTTCGTTGACCACTAGGGTACATTGACCGAACTCATTTTTTTTGACGAGATTTCTGGATATTAAATCATTTAATATCCTTTGGGTGACGACATCCCCGCCGATGGTATGCCAGTTATTTGGGTGTCTCACAAAGAAATTGTAGAGATTTCTTTGATTTCTTCCGAGACCTTTGGAACCTTGCATCTTGCACATTCCTGTTTGAGGTGAGGTGATGACCATCAGGGTACATCAGTCGACATACAGAATGGCTACTGCCAGATAGGCATAAATTCCGAGAGATGCTACGGCTGTCATTGTGACAATCTGAAGAAATTTCTTTGGGCACATGGATTTTTCTCGATTTGGGGGAGGTTTCGTGCCCATTAGGGTACAATTACTGGATGAATCCGTATCGTTTTTCCAGTAATTTGAAGATTTTCTTTCCATTACGGGAAAGAGATTTCCATCCATTTGGGCACAAATTTTGGTAATTGATGCCCATGCGATGGATTTGAACGTGAGTTGCTTCTTTGCGGCGGGAGTTTGAAGGACGTTCGGGAAGCCAGCCTGATCGATTCCAGAGGACTTCGATCAGGTAGTAAGCCTTGATGATGTCTTTCTTGTTGAAGATCGGTTTTGGCATGGTTCTGTCTCGTTTGGTGAGTGGTTTCGTGCCCATTAGGGTACAATTGCGATATTTTTCACAAGCCAGACATCAAAACGTCGGTTCACATCAGCAATTGCATCCATTGCGTCGTTTCCGAATGAAATGGCGGTCATGATTTGTTTTGGACCACGACCAGCTTCTGATTTCTTTCGTCCGAGGAAGGTGATTTGGAACTTTTTGTTGAGATCGAGGATCATAGATGGTTCCTGTTGGGTTTCGTGCCCATTAGGGTACAGCTAATTTTTTAATTAAAGAAAAAAAAGAGACAGAGATTTCTCTCTGTCTCTTTAACCTAATTCCATGTCATGGGGCATTTCCTTGAAATTAGGACACGGGATTTACCCTTGAATTCCCTGAGCGATTTTAGCTTTCTCATAAATCGCAGAGAACTCTTCGAGGACTTTCTGTTTGGTTCCTTTCAAATTCCATTCTCGTTTGATGATTGAGAAGCAGGATTCTCCCCGCTTTTTCAATCCTTTACATTCGAGCTTCAGACCAACTTTGAGGGTTGCCATTCGGTAGAGAGTAATCTTTTCGCCAGTGATGACCATGATCGTTTCCTTGAGAGGAGGTTGGTGAGAACATCCACTAGGGTACATCGATTATTCGATGCATTTCATTTTTTCTTTGGCTTTTGCGGGGTCTTTTCTGTAAGATTCCATTGTTACCCGATAAATCGGATTGGAATGAACTCCTGTTTCATTTTTGCAATGGGGGCAGGGGATGACGTGCGATGGAGAATCAGGGTTGAGATTTATTGTTTCTTCCACATCTTCTTTCTCGTAAGAAAGAATTGCTGAACAATTGTGACATTGCGTCACATATTTGGTTGGGCCTTCGAGAATTTGGACTGACATGATGTTTTCCTGTTGGGTGGTTCGGTGCCCATTAGGGTACAACTAATTTTGAAGAATTCGGTACTTGTCTCCAATTGTTTGCATATTTGCTTTCAATTGGGAAAGTTTTTGAATTGTTTTGTGATGCTGGCAAGTGGTGAGCCAGTGATTGAGGCAAGCAACACAACGATCTGCAATTTCAGCAGCTTTATAGCAGTATCTCAGTTCGATCCAGAACCCTTCGGTGTGTACGAGAACTGGCATGATGACATTTTCGCACACATGATAGAGATCGTCGACATTTTCGACGTTGTTGATGATTGAAAAGAGGTGATCTTTGGTCTGGATTGCTGACATGATTGTTTCCTTGAGTGGTGAGGACACTCAATAGGGTACAATTGTTTGAAAATCCTACTAGGTGGCCAATTTCGGATTAGTCCCACAGTTAAGTGGAATCCTACTAGAGGACACCGTTCGGATTATTCTGTGAGTTGGAGAAACCCGATGCAGACGGTTGCCCAGAGAATTTGGATGAGGACAATTGCAGGGTGATTTGCAATTTCAAGAAATTCAGGACCGTGGAAGGCGACGGTCGCCCAGACGACGAACAGGAGGAGTTTCATTTGTTTGTTTCCGAGGAGTTGGTTAGGTGCCCATTAGGGTACATTAACACAAGCTCACGATGATTTTTCTTCCCTTAGAGACGAACCAATTTGTCCCACAATTCGACCAGATTGTGGTATAAATTCGGTAGATTTTTCCGTTGAATGAAATCTTGAATCCCGAATTTAGTTTTGATCCGTAACCTGACGCTGTTTCTTGGAGTCCTCTTTTCATCCATTCGGGAGGGGCTTCGATCAGTTCTTTGCAATTTGCCAAGATTCTGTCGAAATCGGATTTCACAACGTCTTGATCGGTGAAATTTTTCATTTTGGTTCTCAGTGAGGTTCGGTGATACCCACTAGGGTACATCAGAAGGGAATGTCATCAGAGATTGGTGGTGGATTTGTTTGTGGTGGATTTGTTTCTTTTTGTTTTTCAATATGGAGAATTTCGACATTTTCTCCTTCTTGATTTGCCAAGTATCCTTCTGCCATTTCTTTTGTCCACCATGAGGACATCATGGTTTTATAGTCTGGCAGTTGGGCATCGGTGAAGCGGCACGTTGACGTTCCATTTGAGAGAGAGCGAAAGCGTTTTGGAATTCGTTCATTTTGTTGTTCCTTAGTGATCGATGCACACTAGGGTACAGCTAAAATTTTATTTTAAGAAAGAAAAACGAGTGGACCCATCTTGGATCGCACTCGTTTCCCGAACCTTGGAGATTTAGGCAATTTGCAGGAGCTTTTCCTGCTTTGCCATTGGTTGGACCGAAGGAGTCCGCTTAGTTGCCGCATGATTGCGATGACCAGCGTTCCACAATGCTTTGCGGAGGAGACGAGCATTGCCCTTGGACAAGCCACTCAGCACAGTGGGGAGCTTGCCGAAGAAATGTTGCTTGCCGTCGATCTTGAATCCCTTGGCGGTGACAGAAATCTGCATTTTCTTGTTCCTTGAGAGAGAAGAGAGGTTGTCAGTGCCCATTAGGGTACATCAGGCGTCACGGATTGCCTTGGCAGCAGCAGACTTTGCTGACTTGCCATCTTCCCACATAACCATGTAGGCTTGGT
>RXKI01000023.1:51947-53780 GCA_003962895.1 Neisseriaceae bacterium | reverse complement strand
CCTTGAATCATGAAACCAGGAATTACGCGATGGAACATCTTGTTTTTATAGAAACCAGAGTTAACATATTGCTCAAAGTTAGCTGTACTAACTGGTGCTTTTTTAGCATCTAATTGCACAACAATTTTACCCATATTAGTATCTAACTCAACTTTTGGTGTTGCGCATTGAGCTGGCGCTGCAAATGCTGATACAGATGCGAATAAACTTGTAATTAATAACATTTTTTTCATAACATTAATTCCTTATTAAGTTAAATAATATCAAGAATAGATTATAAGTTATATTAATTGTAGTGTAGGCAATTTAATTAAAGTTTACTAGTTTATGAAAAATGACAAGCTATGCTGTTGTTGGTATATAATTATATATTATGATTATTAAATTACATTTTAATTAAGTGTAATTGTAAATTACAAAGGATAGAAATATGCAAAACTTTGATGTTGTAGTAATTGGTGGTGGTCCTGGTGGTTATGTTGCGGCAATTAGAGCTGCTCAGCTAGGTTTTAGTACAGCGTGTATCGATGGTAATTTGCGTAATGGTAAATACTCTCTTGGTGGTACGTGCCTTAATGTTGGCTGTATTCCTTCAAAAGCTTTATTACAATCATCAGAAAATTACGCAGAATTAACGCATAGCTTTGCTGATCATGGGATTAGCTGTGATAATCCAAAAATTGATGTGTCTAAAATGTTGGCACGTAAAGATGATATTATCAGCAAGAATGCTAGTGGTATTTCATTTCTATTTAAGAAAAATAAAATCACTGAATTACACGGTTGGGCGAGTTTCAAAGCTCAAGAAGGTGGTAAATACGTTATTAATATTGATGATAATGGCACGAAGAGCGAAGTTTCTGCAACGCACGTGATTGTTGCAACTGGTTCTAACTCTCGTCAATTACCGCAAATTGCAACTGATAATATCAATGTGATCGATAACGAAGGTGCACTTGATTTAACTGAAGCTCCTAAGCATTTATGCGTAATTGGTGCAGGTGTAATTGGGTTAGAAATGGGTAGCGTTTGGGCACGTCTTGGTAGCAAAGTTACTGTGCTTGAAGCTGCTCCTACATTCATGGGTGCTGCTGATGAACAAGTTGCAAAAGAGTTATTAAAATACTTAACTAAGCAAGGTTTAGAGATAACTACTGGTGTAAAAATTGGTGACATCAAAAATATTGGTAAACAAGTTAGTGTTGACTATGAATTAAACGGTAATAAGCAAAATATTACTGTAGATAAATTATTGGTTTCAATTGGCCGTACGCCAAATACGAATGGATTAAATGTAGATGCAGTAGGTCTTAAAGTTGATGAACGTGGGTTTATCGTAGTTGATGCAGATTGCAAAACAAATCTGCCAAATGTATGGGCAATCGGTGATGTAGTGCGTGGTCCAATGTTGGCACACAAAGCATCAGATGAAGGCGTTATCGTTGCTGAGCGTATTGCTGGTCAACATCCACATTTTGATTTTAATACTATTCCATTTGTAATTTATACTAATCCAGAAGTGGCATGGGTAGGTAAAACTGAGCAACAATTAAAAGCAGAAGGTATTGCGTATAAAAAAGGTGTGGCGAGTTTCATGTCAAATGGTCGCGCACTTGGTTTGGGTAATAATGCTGGTTTTGTAAAAATGCTTGCTTGTGAAGAAACTGATCGTATATTAGGCGTACATATGGTTGGTCCATTTGTTTCTGAATTGATCAGTGAAGCAGTAGTTGCGATGGAGTTTATGGCAAGTAGTGAAGATTTGGCACGAATTATTCATGCTCATCCATCATTGTCTGAAGTAACTCACGAAGCTGCATTAGCTTGTGATAA
>RXKI01000023.1:42694-51897 GCA_003962895.1 Neisseriaceae bacterium | reverse complement strand
GGCTAATATGGCTTCTTGAATAAATATATAAGGTGCCACTATTATGGTAATGTTTTTTAGATTGATGATAACACTGTCTGTGTCGATTTTAATGACTAAGATAATAATTTATATTAGTGATACGCATGCGAAGATTTCTCTAGATCATGATACATCTGGCATCCAAAAAATGCATGATCATGTTGTGCCAAGAGTTGGTGGTCTAGCCATATTTGTTGCGTTGTCATTTACCGCATTGTACGGAGCAAATGTTAGTGCGGTTTGGACCAGTTTTTATTGTGGAGTTGTTACATCTGCCTTTATTGTTTTTATAGGTGGATTAACAGAAGATTTGTCAAAAGCAGTTTCTCCAGCTGTACGCATCTTTTTTATGTGTATTGCAGTTGCAATTGCTTGTTTTGTAACACATTCTATGCCACTAATAAAGCATCTAGATCATCAGATTATAGATAGATTAGTTGCTTTTGATGTAGTTGCTTTTGCAATTACTTGCTTTGCAGTAGTTGGTATTTCAAACTCTTTCAATATTATTGATGGCTATAATGGTTTATCATCAATGACTGCAATGATTAGTGCTTTAGTAATAGCATATTTGGCTTGGCAGTTGAACGACTATAATGTATTGTTTGTTTCGATGAGTTTATTTGCAGCAATTGCAGGTTTTTTTATATTTAATTATCCACATGGGCGTATATTTCTTGGAGATGGTGGTGCGTATTCAGTAGGGTTTATTATTGCTTTACTTGCATTGAATTTAGTTGAAGGCCATAGTGGAGAAATATCGCCTTTTGCAGCGTTGTTGATAGTATCTTATCCATTCACTGAAACAGTGTTCTCAATAGTTAGACGTAAATTTATACATAAGACTAAATCAACTGAGCCGGATAACTTACATATGCATCAGTTGGTATTTGACAGGTGTTTGCCAGTAAATTTGTCGCTAATTTATCGAAACTCTAGAGTGATGCCGCTAATGACAATATTTATTTGGCCTCCTGCACTAGCAACTATGTTATTTTATAAAAGCACTGTTATTATGCTGTCTAGTATAGTTTTATATGTGATTTTTTATGTTTACTTTTATTTTAGATTGGTACATTTTAAGACACCAAAATTTTTAATTTTTAAAGCAAAATTAATGATTAGTAACAATCATTAGGCAATAATTGCAGAGAATATATGGCGATAATATAAGTTTACTGATTGATAAATTTATATTATCGCCTTGATTATTCTGAACTTATTTATGATAATGTCAGAATCTTTTGATCTTATATTATGTGATTTAAAATACTAAACACACCTGCTGATATGCAAACAGTTATTGGTAGTGTTAGTACCCAAGCAGTTACCATCGAGCGTACAACACTCCAATTAATCCCACTATTTAAATATCCAGCACCCATGATTGAGCCTGATGCAGCTTGAGTTGTACTCACAGGTAATCCAAAGTGAGATGCTGCTAATATAAGCGCACCAGAACTTAATTCCGCTGAGAACCCATTTACTGGCTTTAACTTAGCAAGACGACTACTAAGCGTCTTAATTATTTTCATACCGCCTGATAATGTACCTGCTGCCATTGTTAACGCACAAGTAATTACCACCCAATTAGGAATGTTGTTTGCAGTATCAACTATGCCAAAGCTAAATAAGGTAAGCGTAATGATAGCCATTGTCTTTTGTGCATCATTTGAGCCATGACTGAATGCCAATAAACTTGCAGATAAAACTTGTAATTCACGGACAAAATTATTAGTTTTACGGGGAGATTTATTCTTACCTAAGAATAGCATCATGATTATCATGATTGTGAGCGCAACGAAGAATGCGAGAATTGGCGATAACATCATAGGCAGAACTACTTTTTGTATTACACCATGCCATTTGATTGCTGCCATACCACCATTACTCATGATTACACCACCAAGTAACGAACCAATTAATGCATGTGATGAACTTGAGGGTATCCCTAGCCACCAGGTAAGTAAATTCCAACCGATCGCGGAGATTAGCGCTGAAGCTAATAATGTATGCGAAATAAATGTAGTATCAAAGAGCCCGCTAGTAATGGTTTTGGCAACCCCAGTACTAAAATATGCACCAATGAAATTGAATATCGCAGCAATCACAATCGCTTGATATGGAGATAATGAACGCGTGGCAATTGGAGTTGCAACTACGTTTGCTGTATCATGAAAGCCATTGATAAATTCAAAAGCTAATGCGATAGCAATAATCGAAACTAGAATTAATTCCGAACCCATTACATATCCTTAACTGTAATTTGCATTACTAGATCAGCAATCGAAACACTTGTATCAATTGCATTCTCGATATTCTTGTAGATTTCTTTTAGTTTTAGAATTGTCATAGTATCGTAGTTTCCAGAGTACATTTCTTTCATAGCACGACGTAAATCTTCGATTGCATTTTCATCAAATTCATCAGCGCGTTGATCACCGGTACTAATTTTTTGCAAGTTTCCGTCTTTCAACGCTTGCATCATCTCAACCAATACTTTTGTAATATTCTCAAGCGTAGTTGCACTACCAATCAAACAATCATCTGCTTTAATATCTATTGCATAAATTTGCAATTTACCATTTGTTTTTACAATACGTTTAGTAAGTTTAAATAGTAAAACAGATAACTCTTGAATATCGCCACGGTCAATTGGAGTAATGAACTGATTATTTAATTCAATCATTACGTTTTTATTGATTTCAAGTGCTTTTTGTTTTAGTTGGCGTAACTCTTGGGATAATTTAATTTCCGTTTGTTTATCTTTAGCATTAATAATTTTGGCGAATATTTTAGCTGTTTGGTGAATATTTTCCGCGCCTTCAACGAATAAATTGAAGAACACGTCACCTCTAGATGGAACGATTGCGCGAATTAATCTGCGTAACATATAGTTTCCTAGTTTAAGTTTATTTACAGGGGTTATTATACATAGTTAATAATTGCCACAAGATTAAACTTTGTGGCAATTATCGATTGCGAAATATATTAAATTATACCAGTGTATTAACTCATAAAAATTTACTTGTTATACGCTTTTGGAATTGGCATATTTCTTGCCGCAAGCATCGCATTAAGTGTCGCCGGATCATCAGTAATAATTCCATCCACACCCCAGTTTATTAATTTATCAACTGTTTGATAATTAAATGCACCACCTGAATGCTCTGACCATGTCCAGACAACTACTTTTAGACCAAGTTTATGCGCATCATCTAAATCTTCTTTAGTTAATGACACGTCTTCTGGTTCATAGCATGAACCGCCTAAGGCTTTTACCATTTGTGGTATTGAGTTATTGTAGTCTTTTAATAATTTACCGCCAGACCATAAGCCTGCTTGTTTAGCATCCGTGCTTTGCATACGCTCAATATCATCATAGCCAACTAAGAATGCTAGCTTAATTTTTGGATTAAGCTTGTGCAATTCATACAGCGGCTCCCAGTCAAATGATTGAATCTCGACATCATTAACTAATTTATTTTTTACGATAAATGTATTTAATTTACTCGCAAATTCACTAGGTGATAATGTCCAATCTGGATGAATTGGGTCATTTTTAATTTCAATTTGAAACTTCACATTTTTACCAGTAGTAGCATGCACATATTTAACAACTTCAGCAAGAGTTGGCATTTGAGTATTTGGTACGGCTAATTGCATTGGGAAATATTGCGCATATGGGCTTTTTGGGTTTAGGCTACCTACATCATACTGCTGTATTTGCTTGGTCGTCATGTTTTTAAGTAAGTATGGTGCCACGGCTACATCTAATCCTTGCGGAGAACTTTCCATCTGCTTGTACATTTGACTACGGCTATCTGCAAGGAATTCACCATCTTTTTGCACAATATCAGGATTTAACCAAATATCATGTGACACAATAATCTCGCCATCTTTACTCACACCAATATCCATATCTACCCAATTAGTTCCAATTGCCAAGCCAGTTTTATAGCCAGGTATAACATTTTCTGGTGAGAAACTGCGAGCACCGCGATGTGCATATACTTCGACGAATTTTGATTCATTTTGATTGTGTGGTACACCAGCTGAGAAGCTTGGGAATGCTTCAGCAAAGCAAGTTACACTTAATCCGCCTAGAAGTGCTAGTAATAATTTTTTCATGTGTGATTACTCAAAAATAGTTATTTTTCTAGAATTATTGTAACAGGTCCGTCATTGGTTAGGGCAACCTGCATATCGGCACCAAATATACCAGCTTCTACCTTGATATCTAGCTTGGTCAATTCTTGCTTAAATTGTTCATACAAAGCATTGGCTAATTCAGGTTTGGCAGCTGTAGTAAATGATGGACGATTACTTTTTTCAGCTTCTCCATATAATGTGAATTGCGAAACTGCTAAAATCTCACCACCAGTATCTTTGATTGATAAATTCATCTTGTCATTTTCATCGTTAAATATCCGTAGCTTAGATATTTTCTGCGCCATCCAACTAATTGTCTCTGGCGTATCGTTATGCGTAATACCTATGAGTAGCATTAAGCCATGACTAATTTTGCCGACAACTCGATTATCAACTACAACTTGAGCAGATGAAACTCTTTGTACAACTACTCGCATGTATCAGGCTTCCTAATTAACTCTTTTTCTTTCTCAGTAATTCGTTTTAGCTGATTTGCACCACGAGTAATATTAAAGATGCTCACATTTAACTCTTTGGCTAATTCACGGTGAGTTTTTTGCGAATGAATCAATTCAGATAAAATTTGATAACGTGCAGCAATTTTTTCAAACTCAGCAGGTGTCAGAACTAAATTAAAAAACTGTTCTAACTCTTCTGTGGTTTGGAATGAATTACAGTTTTGTAGGAATTGATTCCAATGGTCTTGTTTTTTCATTTAATAAAATTTCATGTGATAAATCATGTTTAATAACTAGTGCTAATTGTCGTGCAAATTCTACAGGTACAGCATTTCCTACCATTTTATATCCATCTGCTATATTTTTATATTTAAAAATAAATTCGTCTGGGAAAGTCTGTACTCGCGCGCATTCTCTAACAGTCAATCTGCGATAAAGATGCTCAGATTCAGGCACAAATATACGTTTATTTTGTTCAACAAAAAGCATTTTTGGCGCTTGTGGATGGAGTGGTGCATGACGACCACCAGCCTGAATAGTAAATGATGGTTCATCCCAGCTACGAACTCTATTTCTTGACATATATATGGTTGAGAAACTACCAGTCATATACTCATGATTTGGGGCAGATAAGTTATCATTACTATTAGCATAATTTTTATCTAATGCAGGCTTTGATAATCTGAGTGACCATATAGCATCTCGCAATACTGGCTTATATTCATTGGGTGCACTTGGAGTAAACCTTTTATTCAAATCGTTTCGATAACCAACGATAATAACTCGTTTTCTATCTTGTGGAACTCCATAATCATTTGCATTTAGAAGGTGGTAGCTAACATTGTAACCTAATTGTTTAAATTCATTAATAATAGCTAAAAATGCTGGTTTATGTTTGTCTAATAATATTCCTGGGACATTCTCAGCTAAGAAAAATTTAGGTTGCTTAGCGCTTAAAATACGAATATAATCATAAAATAACTGCCCACGATGATCATTAATTCCACGTCCACTACCAGCTTCACTCCAACTCTGGCATGGAGGACCACCAATTATACCAATGCAATCAGGAATATCAAATGGGCTTATTTGAGTAATACTACGCTTGTCTAAGCTGCAATCAGGAAAATTATACTGATGCGTATCCCAAATAGTTTTATCGTATTCATTTGCCCATATTACGTCAAACCCTGCTTTCTTAAACCCAAGATCTAAACCACCAGCCCCGCTAAATAATGAAATAATTTGATTATTTTTCATGGCTTATTAACTTCGCTTTTAATAATTTAGCAGGATTGTTTGGTGATTTAATCTCAATGTTTGAAACAATTCCTTTTTCTTCCAAATATAATCGATCAGATTCTGGAAATGAATTATATTTATCTTCTAGAACTATAGCATTTAATGAAAATTTAGCATTATCAGTTAGTTTGAAAATATATTTAAATAGTTTCATAGGGCTTTCAATGTGCCACATACCACGCACACGTAAATCTGTAATACCTAATGGGTCAACTTTTTTAACTTTAGCTAGTTCGTTAGTTTCAACAAGTTCAATACCATCTATTTCTCGTATACCTTGGCTAATTTTATCAGCAAATTGCGCATATATCTCTTTACGTGCAGCATAACAATCGCCATAAACAAAACAAATTGACTTCAATTGTTTGGTGTTTTTGGGATTGTAACCAATAACATAAATGATGTCTTTTTCTGACCATGGAGTATCTTCACAGTTTTTACAGTCAACTGTAATACGACTATCATCAGCATAAAGTTTGCTCTTAGGATATGAGCTATTTAACGCTATTGCCGAGGTTAAGCTCTCATTCTTTTTGACTTCAACAGCATCGCTATTTTTTAAAATTAAGTCTGGTGGATTATTAGAGTTTCCTAGGTAAGAAAAATATTCAGAGTATTTTCTGTCTCGCTCAGTATCATTAGTATTATTATTTATACCACAAAATGCATCTTTTACATATTTCTCAAGTGCATCACCCATGTTGTTTGCACGGTTTGTACCTTTGTAATACTCTACAAGTTCATTCACTGGGTTTTCTATTATGTTTTTTATTGCTACTAATAAATTTGTCATTTTTGATACCTATTTAGTAATTTCTATCTTTGGTTTATTTAATACCCTAAATTTGGTGCTAACCATTTCTCAGCATCAGCTACACTCATACCTTTACGGTGTGCATAATCTTCCACTTGATCACGAGAAATCTTACCTACTGCAAAATATTTAGACTGTGGATGATTGAAATAATATCCAGATACGGCGCTTGCTGGGTACATTGCATAATTCTCAGTTAGTACAGCCCCTGTTGCTGTTGTAGCATCAAGTAGTTGCCAGATTTTAGCTTTTTCAGTATGTTCAGGACATGCAGGGTAACCTGGTGCTGGACGGATACCACGATAGCGTTCGTAAATCAAATCTTCATTGGATAGGTTTTCGCCAACTCCATACTCACAATATTCACGCATTTTCTTGTGTAAACATTCAGCTAAAGCCTCGACCAATCTATCGCCTAGTACTTTTGCCATAATGGCATGGTAGTCATCATTTTTTGCTTCATACGTGTCTGATAATTTCTCGACATCGTGCATCGTCACAACAAACGCACCGAGATAGTCTTTGCGACCACTTTCAGTTGGAGCTATATAATCAGCTAATGACATATTTACATCACGATCATTTTGTTGACGTAGAAAGCATAATTTCTCAATTTGCTTACCATTATCATCATAGAGCATAACATCGTCGCCTGAAGAGTTAGCTTGCCACCAACCAATCACAGCACGCGGTGTAAATAAATTATCACGAATAATTGTACCGAGCATTTTTTTCGCATCATTAAGTATCTTGACGCACTCGCGACCATACTGTGCGTTATCTAAGATTTTTGGATACATTCCTTTAAAGCCCCACGCCCAGAAAAGTGGCGACCAATCAATGTACTCGGCAATCTCTGATAATGGTATATCGATATTTTGTACACCTGTTGCTTGTGGTTTGGCAATTTCAATATTTGCCCAATCATATACTGGTTTTTTGGCGCATGCTTCGGCATAGCTTGGTAGTTCAATTTTTCGTTGCATTGTGTAGTGATCTTCGCGTAATTTTTCATATTGTGTACGCACACTTGCTACGTAGTTATCATAAGTTGCAGGATTTAATAACTGCCCACAAACTTCAGCAACTAAAGATGCATCATTGACATGCACCACAGGCATTGAATAATGCTCCATGATTTTAACTGCAGTATGTAGCTTACTAGTAGTTGCACCACCAATTAGCACTGGTAGCTTGATACCTTGCTCTTCAAATTGCTGCACATTATAAATCATTTCATCAAGAGATGGCGTGATCAACCCACTCATACCAATTATCACTGCATTGTGTTTTTTAGCGGCATCAATAATTGCTTGGCAACTAACCATAACTCCTAGGTCAATTACTTCATAGCCATTACAACGTAAAACTAACGATACAATATTTTTACCAATATCATGCACATCACCCTTTACGGTTGCCATGATGATAGTCTTTTTCTCTTGCACTCCAGCTTCACTTGCGCGGGCAATCTCTTCCATAAATGGTTCAAGATAAGCCACCGCACGTTTCATTACTCGTGCAGATTTAACGACTTGCGGTAAAAACATCTTGCCATCGCCAAATAGTTGACCGACAATTTTCATGCCATTCATCAATGGACCTTCGATGACTGATAATGGTGTTTGGTACTTAATAAGCGCTTCTGCTGCATCATCTACGATATGTGCATCAATCCCTTTAACTAGTGCATGATTAATTCGCTCTTCCAATTCCCATGCGCGCCAAGCATCGACTTGCTCGGTAGTTACTGTTTGTCCTTTATATTGCTCAGCTAAATCAAGTAAATCCTCAGTTGCCTTGTCATCTAAATTGAGAATTACACGCTCACATGCTTCGCGAAGTGGTTTATCAATTTCATCATAAATGCTCAGCATCCCCGCATTGACAATACCCATATCAAGCCCAGCTTTAATAGCATGGTATAAAAATACGGCATGCATTGCTTCACGGACGATATTGTTTCCGCGGAAAGAGAATGATAGATTTGATACGCCACCACTAGTTAATGCCATTGGACAAACTTGTTTGATTTCGCGTACAGCTTCGATGAAATTCACACCATAGCTATTGTGTTCTTCTATCCCAGTTGCCACAGTCAGAATATTCACATCAAAGATAATATCAGCTGGATTAAAATCAAGCTTCTCAACCAATAAATCATAAGCACGTTTACTAATGGCAACTTTATGTTCTTTGCTTGTTGCTTGCCCAGTTTCATCAAATGCCATTATCACTACAGCTGCGCCATAGCTTTGAATTATTTTAGCTTCGTGTAAAAATTTCTCTTCGCCTTCTTTTAGCGAAATTGAATTGACAATCGCTTTACCTTGGACACATTTTAGCCCAGCTTCAATCACATCAAATTTAGATGAATCAATCATAATTGGCACACGGCAAATTTCAGGCTCACACGCAACTAGATTTAGAAATTTAGTCATGCACTCAATCGCATC
>RXKI01000023.1:0-42644 GCA_003962895.1 Neisseriaceae bacterium | reverse complement strand
ATCATCAAAATTTATATCAATGGCATTCGCACCATTTTGAACTTGTTGTTTAGCAATCTCTAGTGCTTCACTAAAATTACCTTCACGAATTAGACGTGCAAATTTAGGAGAGCCTGCAACGTTAGTTCGCTCACCAATCATATAAAATTGAGGGTTATGAATATTGTCAATAACTAATGGTTCAAGCCCTGATAAATATGTGCCAAATGTGGCAGCACTTCTTTCATGTGAAGTTAAGTTTTTGCACTTTTCAACAATTGCTTTAATGTGTTCAGGTGTGGTACCACAGCATCCACCGATAATATTTAGCGTGCTGTGTTTCGCAATATCATAGATAAATTGTGCAGTCATTTCAGGTGTTTCATCATAGCCTGTTGGTGCTAGTGGATTTGGTAATCCAGCATTTGGGTAACAGCTGATAAATGTATCACTTACTTTGGCTAGTGCTGCAATATATGGTGCCATGTCTTTCGCACCAAGTGCGCAGTTTATCCCAACTGCTAACGGTTTAGCATGTGCAACGGAATACCAAAAAGCCTCAATGGTTTGTCCAGATAATGTCCGCCCTGATAAGTCAGTAATCGTTACTGAAATAATTACTGGGTATTTGGTATCATTCTCAAGCTCCACCTGATGAATTGCTGCAAGTGCAGCTTTCATATTCAATGTATCAAATGATGTTTCTGGTAACAAAATATCTGCACCTGCATTTACCAGTGCTTTTACTTGCTCATAATATACATCACGTAACTGATCAAATGTATGTGTGCGAAACTCTGGGTTATTCACATCTGGCGAGATTGAAAGCGTTACATTGGTCGGACCAATTGCTCCAGCTACATAGCATTTACGTTCTGGATACTCACGCATTACTTCATCGCATGCTGCACGTGCAACTTTAACCGCAGCTATATTGATTTCATTAGCTAAATGCTCAAGTCCATAATCTTTTTGTGAAATACGGTTTGCGGAGAATGTATTTGTTTCAACGATATCACTACCAGCAAGAAGATATTTTTTATGAATCTCTTTGATAATTTCAGGCTGAGTGAGTACCAATAAATCATTATTACCTTTGAGGTCATGAGTATGATCGGTAAATTGATTACCATTACCACGAAAATCTGCTTCAGTTAATTTATACGATTGAATCATCGTACCCATTGCACCATCCATAAACATGATGCGTTTGATTAGTGTTTGTTGTAATTCATTAATTATCGGTGATTGTTTCATTAAGTTTTTATTTCTTACTATAGTTTATTATGTATTAATTTATATCAACTCTTGTTAAGAGTAGCAACGTTACGCCTATCAAGATGTCTGGATTAAAGTTTAGCTATTAGTGTAATTTGTTTATATTCACTGAACTGCCAGACTTATATTGTTTCTTAGTCGTCACGGTATCCACATTACCTTGGTAACGATAGGTAGTTGTGTAATTGACAATTTTCTTCACTGATTTTTCAACTGTATTACATTCTTGAACTTGCTCTTGCTTCGTGATTGTAGCTGGTTGCTGAGCCTTACCTATTTCATTGCCAGCAACTGCTCCTGTTGCAGCACCAATCAATCCACCGATAACAGTACCTTTACCATTTTTAACTTGATTACCAATAATACCACCTGCAACAGCACCAGTACCAGCACCGATTAATGCGCCAGTTGTACCATTGTTTTTATTTGGATTTGGCACGCTTACGTCTTTAGTAACCATTTGACACGATTTTACTGGCTCAGTAACTGTTTCATAATTTGCAGTTGATGAGATAACTTTTGCCATACTACTAACTGTGTTTGTAGAGTTTTGATTTGATGGTTTTGGCTGATAATTATTATTTGTTTGTTGATCTGGCACGACTATTGGTGCTTGCTGTTGTTCAACTGGTTTATTGAAATACGAAAATGCACCAACTCCAGCCACAGCAGTACCAACTACACTTAGTAGTATAATCGCCCAAGTTGGCATAGAATTTCTGCGTGGATAATTATGTGAATAGTCATTATAGTCTTGACGATTACGGTATGGTTGATTTTGTCTGCGGTTATTCATATCAATAAGGATTCTCAAAATAAATTATTATATAATTCTATCATTTATTTACAGGGAAATCAAAATACGTATCTGGATATGGCTCATTTTTTAATGTGAAATGCCACCATTCACTATCAATCGCTTTAAATCCAGCTTCTTGCATAAGTGTTGCAAGTAATAAACGATTTGCTTTTACCTGTGGCGAAACATTTTGGTATTCTGGGTGAGCAATTGGACTAAAGCAGTCAAATCCTGTACCAAAATCAAGACTATTATCTGGTGCACGATTTTTGGCATCCGTAGCACATTCAGCATATTTTTTATTTGGATTAATTGACGGAATTTTGCTATCTAATGGCACTATTGTTAAGTCCACGGTACTACCACGACTATGCCCAGATTTGTACGCTATATAATCTTCTTTAAATAAATTTTCTTTGGCAACTGTTGGATAAAATACAGTTTGCATCCTATTGTCTTTTAGATCAGTTGCCCACTTCGCAAAATTATTTACCTTTATAATTATAAGAATATAGATTACCAGAGATGATTAGAGTAATTCAATTTTTAATATATAAAAATAATTAATTTTATTTATTTATAACTGTTTATAAAAGGTACTTGTGCTTTTCATAATACCATCTGGAGACCTTGCATAATTTGGTATTACTCCTGATAACGTCCAGTTATCCTTAATATAAAATTTTTCAGCACTTGAACCTTCCTGAGTATCAAGCACCAAAAGGTTGAGCTTGATATTTCTAGCATAGTCTTCTACATGCCGCATTAACCCTCTAGCTAGTCCACGGTTTTGATATTCACTGCTGACAAGTAATTTTGCAATCTCGCCTCGATGGTTGCCATTTATTTTAGTTGACTTTATTAATTGTACTGTAGCAATTATTTTGTCATTTTCTTTTTTTACAAAAATAAAATGATTTTCACATAAACTATTTGCTACGCTATTCCAATAGTCTAGGTATTGCATATCTATAGAATCATACAAAAACCCTATAGATGCATTGTTATTTGTAGCCTCTTTGGTTAATATGACCAACTCACATATATCTTTTTTACTCAAGACTTTTAATAATTCAAATCCATTCATCATTTACAACTCTTAATAAATTGAGCTAATTTACTGGTATTTGCATCTAATAGCAGCTCGCCATGTTCTGCAATTTTCTCAACTGACCAATCCCACCATTTTAGGTTAAGTAATTGCTCGATTGCTTCATCATCAAAACGCTTACGGATAATTTGCGCAGGGTTACCACCAACTACCGTATATGCTGGCACATCACGAGTAACAACGCTTTTTGAAGCAATAATAGCACCATCACCAACTTTCACTCCAGGCATAAAAGTAACATCATTGCCAATCCATACATCGTTGCCGATAATGGTGTCGCCTTTATTATCACTTAGTAATGGCAAATCAGCAAACTCGCCACCAAATACTTTGAATGGATATGTAGTAAAACCTTGCTGACCATGATTTGCACCATTCATGATAAATTTCACACCAGTTGCTATTTGACAAAATTTACCAATGATAAGCTTATCGCCAACAAAATCAAAGTGATATAACACATTATTTGTTTCGAAATTATCTAATCCATTTGAGTCATCATAGTAAGTATGTTCACCAACTATTATGTTTGGATTGGTAATAAAATTTTTTAAGTAGCCTAGTCGAGTGATGCCATTAATCGGGTATTTGGTAGTAGTATTTATTTTCATATTTTATAAATTAAAACAATATTAATTGCTAATTGTACCATAATCATAAGCAACTTAATTTTGACGAATATTGGTAATCCAAGTACAATTATCATTATATTTTAGAGGTGGTTTATGCTTAATCAAAACAATACATTTATTCAAGGTTTTTGGCGGCTTGACTCTTGGGGTTTTAGTTCACAAGAGTTGCTCAAATTTATCGAACAATTAATTGAACTTAAGATAACGACATTTGACCATGCCGATATTTATGGTGGGTATATTTGTGAGGAAATTTTTGGTAATACGTTAAAATTAAAACCATCAATTCGTGAGCAAATGCAAATCACCACTAAATGCGGGATTAAATTACCCTCAAGTAAATTTCCAGATTATACGCATATTTATGATACTAGCTATGAGCATATTATTGAGTCGGTTAATCGCTCTTTGCAAAATCTAGCGACCGATTATATTGATACTTTACTTATTCATCGCCCAGATATGCTGATGAATCCAGAAGAAATTGCACGTGCGTTTAATCAACTAAAAAATGATGGCAAAGTACGTGAATTTGGTGTATCAAATTTCTTACCTCATCAATTAGATTTACTTCAATCCTATTTAGAGTTCCCTCTAGTTACCAATCAAATTGAAGCATCTGTGTTATCGCATGAGCATTTTGATAACGGTAATATCAATCACTTGCATAAATTACGTATTCGCCCTCAAATATGGTCGCCATTAGCAGGTGGTAGAGTTCTTAATGATACGAGTGATAAGTCAGCACGCGTAAGAAAGGTATTGCAAGAAATTTCCGATAAACATAATGCTGATATCGAGCAAATTGCAATTGATTGGCTTTTAACTCATCCATTAAATTTTCAGATAATTATTGGTAGTGGAAAAATTGAACGGATTCGTCAAACATTAATGAGTCAGCAGATAAAGCTAACTCGTGATGATTGGTTTAAAATTTGGACAGCTTATACTGGGCATGATATTCCATAATATTTGTGAAAATTTTATCTTAATATGTTTTTTAGTTTATTGTTCTAAGAGGATGCGTTGTATGCAACTGATTACTTGAGGTGAAGTAACTTTACTCTCCTTATTACCAAGATTTTTTGCAATATCCGACTCAAGCATACCAACATAATTTGGATCGCTCGCTTGGTATATTGCAATTGTTGGTATATGCAGTAAATTAGCTAAATGAGTAAATCCAGTATCTACACCGACTACCAAACTTGCATGCTTTACTACATCCACAAACTCTGCAAACTTTAATTTATCTATAACCGTTAATCGAGATGAGTTTAATTTATCTTTCAAATCTTGAGTGAATTGATATTCGCTATCATTACTGTGTGTCACGACAATTTGTTTGTCAGTATTGCTGATAATCCATAGACTTAAGTCTACCCAGTTATCAATTGCCCATTTTTTGTTTTCTTTAGATGTACCATGTAAAAATAATATGTATTTACTATCAAAATTAGGTAGATACGGTTTAGGTTTTACTTCAAAATTAAATTCGCGTAAATTATGGTTTAAATTAAATATTTTCGCAATGAGTCCACGCAGTCGAATTACAGCAATATTATCTTGATTGATATTATATTTATAATCATAAAATAAACTAGCTAATGGCTCACGCGCAGAATTTCTATCTAGTCCATAAATATCACCATTAAATAAAAATTTACTAAGTACAGCAGTTTTGATAAGACTTTGAGTATCAATTATGTAATCATAATTTACTTTAGGTAAGGATTTTTTGTATTTAATTAGATTTGGTAAATATGATAATTTACTTTTCTTCCATTTTTTTAATGGTATAGGAATTACATTATCAATTAGCGGGGATAATTTTGCAACTTCAACAAAGCTCTCATCAACTAGCCAGTCAATTTGTACGTCTTTAAATACTTTGCGTATGTCAGGTAATATAGTAAAAGTATGAAATATATCGCCAATCGCTGATAATCTAATTATTAATATTTTCATTGCAATTCTCTTTATTCATCATCATTATTTAAAATTTCATTTAGACCAAGCTGTGTATTTGCTTCATGCTCAGGCAAAGCTTCAACGTTATTAAGTTTACGTCCAATTACATTTACTCGAGTTTGAGTTGCATCAACTACGTTAGATGCTTCACTTAGCTTTTTCTTCACTTTTTCTAGAGCATCGCCATATTTTGCCCATTCGGTTTTCACTGCACCGAGCACTTCCCATACTTCGCTAGAGCGTTTTTGGATTGCAAGAGTTTTGAAGCCCATCTGTAAGCTATTGAGTACCGACCACAATGTCGTTGGTCCTGTGATGACTACTTTTAAATTACGTACTTTATCAATTAACCCAGCGCGTTTCATTACTTCAGCAAACAGCCCCTCAGTTGGTAAATACATGATGGCAAAATCAGTTGTAGTTGGTGGATTGATATACTTCTCATTGATTTTTTTTGCTTCATCAAGAATGCGTCGCTCTAAATCTTTAGTGCTAGACTCTATACTTATCAAATCACCAATTTCTTGAGCTTCAAGCAAGCGCTGATAATCTTCGATAGGGAACTTGGCATCAATTGGCAAATAAATTTTGTCCGCTAAACCTTGTCCAGGTAATACTATGGCAAATTCAACTAACTCTCGAGAACCATTTTTTACTACAATATTTTTTACGTACTGTTCTTGATTCATTACTTGTTCAAGTAAATTTTCTAGTTGCATTTCGCCCCATACGCCGCGAGATTTTACATTAGTAAGGACTTTTTTCAGGTCTCCCACACCGCTAGCTAAAGTCTGCATCTCTCCAAGTCCTTTATGGACTTGTTCTAAGCGGTCACTCACTAATTTAAATGATTCCCCAAGACGTTTTTCTAGTGTTCCTTGTAATTTTTCATCAACTGTAATACGCATCTCTTCTAATTTACGCTCATTTTTTTCTTGTAGAGTTTTAATGCTATTTTCCACTTGAGTGCTTGATTCTTTTAATCGTCCATCAATTTTATTAATTAGCTTATCAATCAATTCACGATTTTTTTCAATTAAGTCATTTATTTTATCTTTATTAGCATTGAACTGCATTTCAATAATATTATGCTCTTTATTAAATTGTTCGACAAACCATGTCTTTTGCGCAGCGAAATCTTTGAACAAACTAGCTAAATTGTCTGATAATTCTTTACGTAATTGTTGGTTTTGATTACTAGCTTCATTGCGTGAACTAGTAAATTCATCGCGTAATCGTTTTTCTAAATTGGCAATTTCTCGTAATACATTACTATCATCTGATGATGAGTTGCTTTTTAGATAAATCATCACTAAAATGAAAATTATTATGATACTTAAGCCAAGCTGGATTAGATTAAATAAATCCATTATTCGTCCTATGGTGTTACAAATTTATAGATGTATTTTAACATTAAAAGTGCACTAGGATTTTCTAGCTGTTATAGCTAAAATTATCTGAAATATTAGCATTAGAGCATCCACCGATATAGATTATATAATCGGTGTCTTCAGGTGTAAACTCCATATCAATATTATAGTAAGCTAAATCGTTAGCGCCTATTTCAAAGGTCAACTCTTTTGATTCATGTGCTTTAAGTGAAATTTTTTGAATTGCTTTTAATTCGCGAACAGGGCGTACTACGCTAAATGATTTACATTCAATATATAGTTGCGCTACTTCGACTCCATCAATGCTACTAGTATTTGTTAGCGTTACTTTAGCAACTAACTTCTCTTTACCTGAGATTTGCTTTTTACTTAACTGTAAATTACTGTATTCAAATTTACTGTAACTTAACCCATAGCCAAAACTATACAATGGGTAATTAGGTACATCAATATAGCATGAACGAAACTCTGAATACTTACCAGTTGCTGATGGGCGACCAGTTTTATATTGGTTGTAATATACAGGAACTTGCCCAACAGTGTAAGGAAATGACATTGCTAATTTAGCGCTTGGGTTTGCCTTACCACTAACTATGTCTGCAATAGAATCACCTGTTTCGCTACCTAAAAACCATGCAAAAAGAATTGCATCAACGTTATTTTGATACCACTCAAGCTCAAGTGGGCGACCCGCAAATACAATAGCGATAATTGGTTTACCTAGAGATTTCAATTTCCTAGCGAGCTCATTTTGCACGCCTGGTATATTCAAATAAGCACGAGATTTTGCCTCTCCTGACATAGTTTGTGATTCGCCAATAGCAAGCACAATCACATCAGAGTTTTTAGCAACTTCATAAGCTTGCTCAAATAATGAACTATCATTGTCATTAATATTACAGCCTTCTGCAAACTGCACATTAGCTTGTCCAAATTGATTAACTAATCCCTCATATACAGTTACACAACTTTCATTCTTAACTAAGCCACCCCAAGCACCGACTAACTCATTAGTTTTACCTAGTGGACCAACTAAAGCAATTTTTGTTGTGGGTTTAAGTGGTAGTGTCTGGTTATCATTTTTGAGTAATACTATAGATTTGATAGCTGCTTCTTTAGCTAGTTGTCGTGAATTATTAGTTAGATAGTATTGGTCAACATTAGCATAAATATTTTTATATGGATTATCAAATAGTCCTGATTTATACTTAAATGTTAGCATGCGTAGACAAGCTTCATTAATCAATGCCTCATTTACCTCATTTGCAGTAATCAACTCTTCTAAATATTTGATATATGTAGTTGAAACCATCTCATGATCTAGACCTGCCAATATTGATTGTTTAGCAACTTCGCGTTCATTTGCTGAGGTTTTGTGATCGAGCATTTCATAGCTCGACGTATAATCAGAAATTGTGAAGCCAGAATAACCCCATTCGTTACGTAATATATCACGAAGCAGGAATTTATTAGCAGTCGCAGGAACACCATTATAAATATTAAATGATGTCATTATTGAGCTTGCACCAGCATCCAAGCATGCTTTATATCCAGGTAAGTGATATTGACGAAGTTCACGCTCAGACATGTCAACGGTGTTGTACTCACGACCAGCTTCTACCATCCCATACGCCGCAAAATGCTTACAACATGACGCAATACTGTTATATGAGCTTAAACTATCTTGTTGAAATCCTTTGACATAAGCTTGACCCATTAATTTATTTAGATATGGATCTTCGCCATTACTCTCCATTACACGCCCCCAACGAGGATCGCGCACCAAATCAACCATTGGTGAAAAGGTCATAGTTATCCCATTATGTGATGCCTCAAATGCCATTACTTGAGCAACACGCTCGATTAATTTGGGTTCAAAACTACATGCCATAGCCAAATTAATTGGGAATCCAGTATGGCATCCATGGATGATATCGTAACCAAAAAATAATGGGATACCAAGGCGTGATTGTGTAACTGCGGTTTTTTGTAGTTGGTATATTTCTTTAATATCAGCAACGCTTAAAATTGATCCAACTAATCCTTGCTTAATTAAATCATTAAAGTCATTAGTTTCTTGCCATTGCAGACCTTCGATATTGGCATTACTTGGTGCCAATTGAAATAACTGACCAAATTTCTCTTTTAGTGTCATTTGTGACATTAGTTTTTCTGCAAGTGCTAAGCATTCTTCATCGTTGTGATTTGGTAATTCAGGGTGTGCTAGTTCTGCAATCTCTTTTTCTATGTTTGACATATTGTTATCCGTTGGTAGTTACTAATGATTTATGATGTGGCACTTTCATTGAACATACAACAATAAAAGCAATGATAAATGAAGCTGAAACTATAATAAACACCCAATTCATGTGCCCAGTATCAAGTATATAACCATATATATTCGCAAAAATAAATTGTGGTAATGCAATAAAGACATTTAACCAACCCATAAATTCACCAAGAGATTCTTTAGGTGATACCATAGATAATAATGTGTACATACAAATATTACCAGCCAGCCATGCTAAACCATAGAAGAACATAAAGCCCCATAAGTAATAACTAGAAACACCATCTTCTAAAATAAATAATGCAAATCCAGTAAATATTGCTAGGAATAACATTGCAAAAGCCATTATATATTTGCGGCTATAGATATCAACAATTTTAAATGCTAGAAAACCAAAGATTAAGTTAGCAACAGTTTGCCACATCAAAGCTTGAGAGAATACATGTTCACTAAAATGTAAATTTTTCACAAAGAGTGGAGCACCCATATTGCCAATACCAGTATGTGCAGCAAAGCAAAAGAATGTTGCAGTGTATAATTTGATTACTTCAGGGTGTTTTAAAAATCCAAAACCAAAGCTCATTTTCGGTTGAGTTGAATAATTTTCTGGACGCTCTTTAACTACTGTTGGCACTATAAGAACAGTTGGGATAATTAAAATTGCAGCCATAATAGCAAAAGTAATAATTGGTAAATCTTTATTCCAAATGTAAGCCGCCATACTCGACATCGCGAGCGCACCAAGACATGCAGTAGTACGTGCAACAGTATTTGCATAACCGATCTGGTCTTTATCAACCACCTCCATCACCATCGTATAGTATGCGCATTGGGCTAGATTTACCATGGTAAAAGTAAATCCAGATATGATTAGTAATACAATGAAATTTGGTGCAAATACCCAGAGCATTTGACTAAGTCCAGCAAGTATCATGCCATAAACTAGCCATGGAGAGCGTTTACCCCATTTGTGTTTAGTTTTATCACTGAGTATGCCAACCACGACCTGAGTAATTACACCCATTAATGCCGCTATTGAGAATATCTTAGCAACATCAGCACTTGATTCAGTGTATTTGTAGGCAAAGAATGCTACAACACTCCCAAGAGCTGTCCAGTACATCCCAATGCCAATATCAGGTATTCCAATAAATATAGGATTCCATTTGCGAATATTATATTTCATCTGATTTTCCAATAAAATAGCTTGTATATAAATTATACAAGCTACAGAAAATTAATTAAGAATAAATTATTTGTATTCTTTTTGTTCTACCAAGAATATATAGATAAATGTAGATACGATAAAGAATGCAGATAATCCAACAGGTGTATTTAATTTACCAATATCTTGTAAATAACCAAAGGCACTCATTACCATCATGTATGCAAACATTGACCATGAAGATAAGATGCTTTTTAATGTTTTTGTCGGATTCATTTTATATGCTGTTGCACAGTAAATTACCATGAATAATACATGAATTCCTAATGACAATAATAATGGAGTTAAGCCACATTGCGTTAATAAATAGCTAACTACCATATATGCAACGATACTTCCAGTACGACCCATTGGTAATTTGAATGTACGAGATTCATTTGGTTTTTCTTTTCTTAATTTATCAAAAGCAATAGGCACTGCAACACATGAAATTAATTGGAACACTGTTACAACTACCATGATTTTTTGCCAGCTATCAAAGAAGATTGAGATACCATAGCAAATTGCAAGTGTGAAAATCAATGAAGTACGAGAAATCATGAATTCACGATTCATCTTAGCAAATATTCCAGGCATTTGTTTATCTTCAGCCATACCTTGTAACATCCTAGCGCCTGAACCTAAATAAATACTACCACATCCAGAAGGGCTAAGAGCGGCATCAGCATACAATAATATTACTAACCAATTGATACCAAGTAATGCAGCCACATTTGCTAATGGAGATTTAAAATCTAATGTATGCCAACCTTGAGTTGCAATAGTAGTAGGATCCATTGCACCTAAGAATGACACTTGTAAGATTAAATAAATCACTAAACATGCAGCAACAGAACCCATTAATGCCAATGGTAGGTTACGTTGAGGATTTTTAATTTCTTTGGCAAATACTGTAATTAAGCTAAAACCGTAGAATGCGTAGAAAATACCGCACGATACAATAGCTGTAAATACATTACCAACACCATAAGGCACAAAAGTATTTTTGTATGCAGTAAAATTCTCTGGATGAAATGCAGCAAACATAAAGATAAAACCAGTAGCTGTAGGTACCACTAATTTGATCGTGGTAATAAAGTTATTTGCTTTAGCTAAAAGTTGAATACCCCAGTAGTTTAAGAATCCATAAATCGTGATAGTTACCCATACGGCAGCTAGTCCAACTATGGTTAGTGATCCAGCTTGATCAAACATGACGTCTTTGATTGGCACATACGCATTACCCAGATACTCAATAGTTGCAACAGCTTCCGATGGAATAATTGCTACCATTGCAAACCAATTGGAGATGGCAATAATAAATCCATAATCTTTATTATGTGTAATTGATAGTAGTCGAGAGAACAAACCAGTCTCTTGATACATTGTTGCAATTTCAGCTAATAGCAATGCAAGCAATAATGCAATTGCAGCGCCAATTACCCAAGAAATAATTGATGCAGGGCCTACATTTTTTGCTGCATAATAACTTGCGAATAACCATCCGCTACCTACAATTGAGCCAACCCCAATGCAAATTGCAGAGAATAGGCTTGGAGTTTTACTCATGTTGCCAATATGTGCCATTATATTTTCCTTTAAAATATAATTGTTTTTGTACTAATTAGAGTGTTGTCCAGTCTAAGATCACTTTTCCACATGTTCCAGATTTCATTAATTCAAAACCTTTGATGTAATCTTGTACTGGTAATACATGAGTAATCACTGGATTTACATCCAATCCTGATTTCACTAATGACACCATTTTGTACCATGTTTCGAACATTTCACGTCCATAAACACCTTTTAGGTATAGGCTCTTGAACACTACTTTATTCCAATCAAGAGCAACAGGTTTTGATGAAATCCCAAGCATAGCAATTTTTCCACCATTGATCATCAAATCAATCATTGAATGAATTGCGTCTTCGATACCAGACATCTCAAGTCCAACATCAAATCCTTCATCCATACCTAATTCATCCATTGCTTTACGAAGTTTGGCATCAATTTGTTCAGCGTTTTTGCAATCACTTACATTAACTACTGCATCAGCACCCATTGATTTTGCTAATTCCAGACGATAGTCATTCACATCAGTAATCACAACATTTTTAGCACCAACTTTTTTACAAATCGCAACTGCCATACAGCCAATTGGACCAGCTCCTGTGATTAAAACATCTTCACCGATTAAATCAAATGATAGTGCAGTGTGAGCAGCATTACCAAATGGGTCAAGCATACTTGCTACGTCATCAGATACATAATCAGGTAGCTTGAATACATTAAATGCAGGAATAGCTAAATATTCAGCAAAGCATCCAGGACGATTTACACCAACTCCAATTGTATTTGGGCATAAATGGAAATGTCCAGCGCGACAGTTACGGCAGGTACCGCAAACTAGGTGACCCTCACCAGAAACTCTATCACCAATTTTTAAATTTTTCTGACGAACATTTTTACCAATTTCAACAACTTCACCAACAAATTCATGTCCAACATGCATAGGTGTAGGAATTGTTGCTTGAGCCCAAGCATCCCATTTATAAATATGTAAATCTGTTCCACAAATTGCAGTTTTTTTGATTTTAATTAATACCTCGTCTTCACCAATTGTTGGTTTATCAACTTCACCCATCCAAATTCCTGGTTCTGGGCGCTCTTTTATTAATGCTTTCATTTTAGTCATTTTTATTACTCTTTTTGATTATTTAACGATACCAAGTTCTTTACCAACCGCAGTAAACGCTGCAATTGCTTTATCAATCTGTGCAGGCGTATGCTTAGCTGACATTTGTGTACGGATACGCGCTTTAGATTTTGGTACTACTGGGAATGAGAATGGAATTACATAGATACCATGATCAAGTAATTTTTGTGCAAATTCCACTGCTAATTTTTCATCATATAACATTACAGGAATAATTGCATGTTCACCAGGAACTAAATCAAAACCAGCTTTTGCCATACCATCGCGGAATTGTTTTTTATTGCGCTCTAATTGCTCGCGTAAACTATCAGCTTGAGTAACTTTTTCTAATACTTTAAGCGTTGCTGCAGTGATTGTTGGCGCAAGAGAGTTTGAGAATAAATAAGGGCGTGCGCGATTACGTAATAAATCAATTACATTTTTCTTAGCAGAAATATAACCACCAGATGCACCACCCAGAGCTTTACCTAGAGTTCCTGTCATTATATCAATGCGACCTTCAACACCACAATATTCAGGTGTGCCACGACCATGCTTACCAGTAAACCCTGTTGCATGTGAATCATCTACCATCACAAGGGCATTATATTTATCTGCTAAATCACAAACAGCTTTTAAATTAGCAATGATTCCATCCATTGAGAATACGCCATCAGTTGCAATCAATTTATAGCGAGCACCAGCTTCATCAGCAGCTTTTAATTGTGCTTCTAAATCAGCCATGTCATTGTTTTTATAACGGAAACGTTTTGCTTTACATAGACGTACGCCATCAATAATTGAAGCATGATTTAATTCATCTGAGATAACCGCATCTTCAGCGCTTAGCATAGTTTCAAATAATCCACCATTTGCATCAAAGCATGAGCTAAATAAAATTGTATCTTCGAAACCTAAGAACGTACTAATTGCTTTTTCTAAGTCTAAGTGAATTTGGTTTGTACCGCAAATAAAGCGAACCGATGCCATTCCGTAACCATATTTATCTAGCGCATCTTTTGCTGATTTAATTACATCAGCATCATCAGCTAAACCAAGATAGTTATTGGCACAGAAATTTAATAATTCTTTACCATCTTTTAGAATTACTTGAGGATTTTGCGGGTTAACGATAATGCGTTCATGTTTGAACAATTTATTATCTGTAATTTCTTTGATTTGATTATCAATGTGAGCATAATAATTTTTATTCATAATACCTGAATTTCCATAATGTTATTGTAGTCAAGGGATTATAATCATTTGCTTATTAACTAAATACATGCAGCGCAATAAATAGATATAAATGTGTCTTTGCCTTTGTGTTATGTAGTTAAATGGAATGAATTTTGTATTAAAATTAGTATACAATTTAGGATGTTATACTAAAGAAGGATTTTATGCTACAGTTAAAAGATTTATCACTTGGTTATGGTAATAAAACACTCTTTCAAGATGTCTCAGTACAGCTTTATAAAAATCAACGAATTGGCTTAGTTGGTAAAAATGGAGCTGGTAAAACATCGTTTTTTAAATTAGTTTTAAATGAGATTCATGCTGATAAAGGTGAGTGTTCTTTACCTGCAAATATATTAGTTAGCCATATTGAACAAGAAATCGCTAATGTTGATGAGCTTTTGATTGAATACGTACTTAATTCACATGAGGTTTATCGTGAATGTCACGACTATTTACCCGAGTACTACCAGCTTCGTCCAAATGCTGAAAAACTACTAATTAGTCTAGGGTTTAAACAAAATGAGTTAGAGTTACCTTTACGTAATTTCTCTGGTGGTTGGCAAATGCGTGCTAATTTGGCAAAAGCATTATTTTGTCCGAGTGATTTATTGTTGCTTGATGAGCCGACCAATCACTTGGATATTGAAACAGTGATGTGGCTAGAGAAATGGTTACTACGTTATTCTGGTTTGGCGATTGTGATTTCACATGATAGAGAGTTTTTGGATAATGTTGCAACACACACGCTACATATTGCTAATCAAAAGATAAAATTATATGGTGGTAATTATTCTACGTTTGAGCGTACTTTAGCAGAACAACTTGAATTACAACAAAAACACGAAGATAAAGCTCGTGTCAAAATTGCGCATTTACAATCATTCGTTGACCGGTTTAAAGCAAAAGCTAGTAAGGCTAAACAAGCGCAGAGCCGTATGAAAATGATTGAGAAATTACAATTTTCATCAAGTTTATATAGCGAGCATAATTATCAGGTAGAGTTTTTTGAGCCAGAGGCATTGCCAAATCTATTACTCAGTATTATTGATGCAAATATTGGTTATGGTGACAAAGTACTAATTGACAAAGTAAATTTCCAATTATTTGCAGGTGCTAGAATTGGCTTACTTGGTAAAAATGGACGTGGTAAAAGTAGCTTAATCAAATCAATCATTAGTAATGATGCGCTTTTATCTGGAGTGGTTGAGATTAGCGAGAAAGCTAAAATTGGCTACTTTGCGCAAAATACGGTGGATATGCTTGATGTGAATGACACTCCATTTAATTTGATTAGTCGAGTTGATAAGACACTTAAACATCAATTTATCATGAATTTCCTTGGTAAGTTTGGTTTCCATGGGGATGTGGTAAATAATACTATTGTAAATTTTTCTGGTGGAGAGAAATCGCGTCTGGCATTTGCAATGATCGTACTACAGAAGCCAAATATTTTATTTTTAGATGAGCCGACCAATCACTTGGATATGGCAATGCGTGAAGCATTAGCTGAAGCTTTGCAAGATTTCTCCGGTGCTCTGGTATTGGTATCACATGATCAGTTTATGTTACAAAGTGTGGTGGATGAGTATTATCTGATTGATAATAATAAATTGCAATATTTTGATGGTGATTTAGATGATTACTATCAGTATTTGTTTGCTCAGGAAAAAGAAGCATCGGCTTTACAATCTAGTAATAATAAATCAAATAAAAATAACAAGAGCAATAAAAATGTTGATAACAGTAAACAAAAAGGCCAATTAACTTCTCGTTTAAATAAAGTCGAAAAAGAGGTTGCTAAATATACTGAGACAAGAAATAAATTAAATGATGAGTTACTTGCTGCTAATGATATTGGCGATGCAAATGCTATGCTGACAATTCAAGAACAAATTGATTATATTTCAGCAAAACTTGAAGAGACTGAGTCTGAGTGGTTGGATATTTCTGAGCAAATAGCAGTATTAGAGTAGTTTATTTATGAATACAATGACTGAAAATAATGCACTAATGATTCATCAAGTTGCAGAGTCACTTGATATTCAGCGCGTGCAGCAACAAGCACAGAGTATCGATGCGAATAATGATATAGATGCTATACGTGTTTGGTTACGTGAATTTATCGGTAGTGAAAATACCTTTACATCATACAGACAAACTGCTGAACGATTTATGATGTGGTTGTACCAACAAAAATTAAAGCTTCATGATGTGACTCGTGAAGTGATTCAAGACTACGAAGATTTTCTAAAGCTACCAACTCCAACAGATGTTTGGTGTGGTTCAGCAAAACCTCGTGGGCATGCTGAGTGGAAGCCATTTGTTAAAGGGTTGGCGGTATCAAGCGTTAGATTAAACTTGCAAATACTTGGTAGCATGTTTCAATATTTGATTGAAGCAGGGTACTTAGCACGTAACCCATTTAGATTAATTAGGCAAAAAGGTAAACGCAATACAGCGAGTGTTGAGCGCTTCTTAACGCATCGCGAGTGGCAGTATATTTTAGATTATATTGAAAATTTACCTAAAGACACGCCAAAAGCAATTTTTAATTATGAGCGTACTCTGTGGATATTTAATTTACTCTATCTAACTGGTTGTCGTCGTAGTGAAGTGACTAACGCTAAAATGGCAGACTTTATTAATAAGCGTAGTCAGTGGTGGTTTAAAGTAATCGGTAAAGGTAATAAATATGGCGAAATACCTGTACCAAATGCATTACTTGCGGCATTAATTAGATTTCGTCGTGCTGCTGGGCTTAGTGATTACCCAAATCCAACAGAAACAAACATACCAATCATATTTAATAAATACGGTGTACTAAAGCCAATATCTGATTCAATGATCTATAAAATTGTCAAGAATACTTGTAGCGGTTTAGCTGAAGAGTTAAAATTTAGTGACCCAGCAAGTAGTTTTGTGATCGAGCGAGTATCAACGCATTGGATGCGCCATACATCTGCTACCCATCAAGTGGATGCTGGAATTGATATTCGGGTGGTTAAAGAAAATTTACGTCACTCAATGCTAGAAACTACAATGAAGTATCAGCATACTGAATCAGATTCACGCCATGAAGAAACGTTAAATAAATTTGGTAATAAGAAAGATTAATGTTATACGAGTTTAACGTCTAATATTTCGTACTCTTTTGTACCATTAGGTACTTTGACCTCAACTACGTCACCAGATTGTTTACCAATCAGACTACGTGCAACTGGTGTATTAACTGAAATTTTCCTAATTTTTACATCAGCTTCGTCATCCCCAACAATTTGATAGGTGATTTCTTCATCTGACTCTAGGTCTAATAAATTTACTGTAGCGCCAAAAATCACTCGACCATCATTGATCATATTTGTAACGTCAATAATTTGAGCTTGTGACAATTTAGATTCAATCTCGGCTATACGACCTTCATTAAATGCTTGTTTTTCTTTAGCTGCATCATACTCAGCGTTTTCTGAGATGTCTCCATGTGCACGTGCTTCTGCAATTGCTTGAATAATTTGGCTACGTTCAGCACCTTTTAATCTTGCGAGTTCTTCATTTAAGAGTTTTGCACCGTTTACAGTCATTGGAAATTTTTGCATAAAATCAAGCCTAATAATTCATAAAAATAAAAAGAAAAAACCGAGATAAATTTCTCGGTTTTTAAATCTCTAAGCGCAGATATTGCGCAGAAATTATTTAGAAGCTTCTGTTTTTTCAGTTTTAGAAGCAGCTTTTTTGTGAGATTTTTTAGCAGGAGATTTTTTAGCAGCAGCTTTTTTGTGTGCATGAGAAGCAGCAGGTTTAGCTTCGTGAGCAGCAGGAGCAGAAGCCTCAGCAGCAAAAGCAGAAGTAGCGAAAGCACCAGCGATTAATACAGCTAATAATTTTTTCATAATAATTTCCTTTGAAATTTAACGTTAACTTTAAATAAAAATTTTAATAGTCCTAGCATTTTACTCATGCGTGAACTATGTAAAATAGTTGCTCGCACATACAAAATGATACGAATATGCGCTATTCTACTGTAGTGCACTATTATTTTGCAAATAAAATTTATTGCGCTGCATTATAAAATTTGATAGTATGCTGTAGTTGAGTTTATATTATATTGTTTTATATTTGTATTTTATGATTATGTGTAGTGTGGTGTTTTTACATTTTTGGTTAAAATCATTCTATATTGCTTTGCTATTTATTAGGTAGTAGTGCTACAATATTGGTTGAGTATTTTAGTAAATTATTATTCTAGGAGAACTAAAATGGAATGTTGTGATAATAACTTTTTTTACCCTCAAGTATTAGTAGGTCAAGAAGCTCCTGACTTTACAGCTGCTGCTGTATTAGGTAGTGGCGAAATCGTTGATAGCTTTAATTTTAAAGAAGCTACAAAAGGTAAATATTCAGTAGTATTTTTCTATCCTTTAGATTTTACTTTTGTATGCCCATCAGAGTTGATCGCATTTGATCACCGTTTAGCTGACTTCAAAGCTAAAAACGTAGAAGTAATTGGTGTATCAATTGATTCTCATTTCACTCATGCTGCGTGGAGAAATACTCCAGTTAATCAAGGTGGTATTGGTCAAGTTGGTTATCCATTAGTTGCTGATATCAAACACGAAATTTGCCAAAGCTTTGGTGTTGAGGCTGCTGGTGGTGTTGCTTACCGCGGATCATTCTTAATTGATAAGAGTGGTGTAGTGCGTCACATGGTTGTTAATGATTTACCATTAGGCCGTAATATTGATGAAATGTTACGCATGGTTGATGCTTTACAATTCACTGAAGAACATGGTGAAGTTTGTCCAGCTGGTTGGAACAAAGGTAAAGCAGGTATGAAAGCATCTACATCAGGTGTTGCTGATTACTTAGCAAATCACGCTGACAAACTATAATCTAGTTTGGCATGATTACGAAAATCTCATCATTTAAAATGGTGAGATTTTTATTTGTGAATTGCACATTGAAAAATGCTATACTAAAGTTATTAAGGTTTATCATTAGTTTGAGAGTGTAATAATGGAGTCAATTTATTTGAAATTAGCAGATAAACAAAATTGGGCAAAGGCAACGCCTTGGATGGGTATTATTAGTTTAATATTACTTTTTAAGTATTTTGACTTGTCTAATCCACATTTTTGGGCGTTGATAAACATTCCATTATATCTATTTCATCAGACCGAAGAGCACTATATTCCAGGTGGATTTAAAGATTTTATTAATCAAAAAGTTTTAAGCTTACCTGTCGGTCAAGAATCTTTGACAGATATAAAAGTGTTCTGGATTAATATTCTGATGGTTTGGTTAGCATTTGTTGTTTTTGGTGCGTTAAGCTTTGTTAATTTAGGGTTTGGGCTGGGAATTATTGTATTTAGCATTATGAACTGTTTGACTCATATAAAAGAAGCCGTTGTTCGCAAATGTTGGAATCCAGGCCTAGTGATGGCAAGTATTCAATTTGTGATTTCTATATATGCCGCGATTAAAATTAGTCAAAGCGGAATGAGCTATGTACTTGAATGGTGGTTGGCAACAATAGTTTTTTCCATTCTTGCACATGTGTTGTTATTTAAGTTAGTAATGAGCCGTACATAATATTTGAAATATGAAAGTTTGTGGTTATGTTGATTAAAGAGTTAGTAAATCACTTAGACGAATTACTCCAACCAAATTTATTTAAAGATTATTGTCCAAATGGTTTACAGATTGCAGGTAAATCTGAGGTAGGTAATATTGTATGTGGTGTTTCATTGACTGAAGAGTTAGTTGATAGAGCAGTTGAACAATCAGCAGACGCAATTATCGTACACCATGGAGTATTTTGGAATGGTGATGACTATCGGATAACTGGTTATAAATATAAGCGCATTGCTAAATTAATCAAACATGATATAAACTTAATTGCCTATCATTTGCCATTAGATAATCATGCTACTTTAGGTAATAATATTCAACTTGCTAAATTACTGAAATTTGAAAATATTCGGCAGAATGATAAGCAGAATTTGCTGTGGTTTGGTGAGTTAGCTCAAACTATGACTATTGAGCAATTTGCTGAGGTTTATCAAAAATTAACCAATCATAAGCCAATTTACTTTGCGCATTCACAACAAAAAATTAAGAAAGTTGCCCTTTGTACTGGTGGGGCGGTTTCATTGTTTAATGAAGCATCAACTCATGATATAGATCTATATATTACTGGTGAAGTAAAAGAAAACATCATGGCGCAAAGCTTAGAGAGTGATGTAGCATATATCGCAGGTGGACATTATGTGACTGAGAGATATGGCATTCAAGCATTGAGCAAATACCTTAATGATAATTTAGGGGTTTCTTCTCAATTTATTGAGCTTTATAATCCGATATAATGTTGTCTTGAGAAATATTTACATAAATTGAGACTTTAGTGAAACATGTTCCACGTAAACGCTTTGGGCAGAATTTTCTGCAAGATCAATCAATCATTCATAAGATTATTGAGTGCATTAATCCACAGCGAAATCAAAATATAGTTGAGATTGGCCCAGGTCTTGCTGCACTAACTAAACCGCTTATTGAAAGTTTAGATAAGTTAACTGTGGTTGAACTTGATCGTGATATCATCGAATTTCTCAAAAAAAATTTCACGCCAGAGCAATTAACAATTGTCGAAGGTGATGCACTAAAAATTAATTTTGCTGAATTTGGTGATGTGCGCGTAGTAGGTAATTTACCGTACAATATTTCGACGCCAATTTTATTTCACTTAAGCCAATTTGTGAATGTAAGAAATATGGTATTTATGCTCCAAAAAGAAGTAGTGGAAAGAATTTGCGCAAAGCCAAACATTTCTGATTACGGTAAATTATCGATTATGTTGCAATATAAATTCAAATGTCGCTATCTCTTGGATGTGCCGCCAGAGAGCTTTTATCCAGCACCAAAAGTTGATTCAGCAATAGTCTCATTAACACCGCGTACTGATTATGATTATAGTCAGGTAAATGAAGAGAAATTAAATTTGGTTGTGAGTAAAGCATTTAACCAGCGCCGTAAAACGATTAGTAATAGCCTTAAAGGATTAATTAGCGCTGAGCAACTTCAGTCTCTAGGGGTTGATGCTAGTTTACGTGCTGAAAATATTGCTATTGATGATTTTATAAAAATTAGTGAATTATTATAATGGTGGAATAGGTTCCATTTCTAGCTATGCTTTTGTGCATAGCTTTTTTATTGTGTTATTATATTGATTATGAAATTACTTGATAAGCTGAATTGTTCAGACAAATTAACTCCATTATTTTCCAAATTAGGCATAGAAACTAATTGGGATTTGTTACTGCATTTGCCGCTACGCTATGAAGATTTAACTAAGCTGTATCCAATTGTTGATGCAAAGGCTGGGCAAACTGTTTTGTTGCAAGGCTCAATTATTGGTTGTGAAGTGGTGTATAAAAAACGTAAGCAACTTATCGTACGTATTGATGACGGTAGCTCGATTTTATCGTTAATATTTTTTCATTTTTACCCAAGCTATGCCACGCAGTATAAAGTTGGTAAAGAGATTCGCGTTTTTGGTGAAGTTGGTGTTGATTATTTTGGTAATAAGACCATGTTTCACCCCAAGATTCAAACTGTCAAAGATGAGAAAGCTGAAGGGTTAGCAAAGACATTTACGCCAATTTATCCAATTACCAATAAGCTTACTAATGGCGATGTAATTAAATTAGTTGATACGGTGCTCGAACATTGTGAAATAGAAGACTATTTACCGCATTCAATTATTAAAAACCATGAGCAGTTATCATTGCCACAAGCCTTGCTTACTTTGCATAAATTGACGCCTAAGCAATATGAGAGTGACTACCATCTGAAAGCATTAGAGCGATTAAAGTTTGATGAGCTGATAGCACAACAATTATTAATGCATAATATTTATCTAAATAAACACAAAAACAAAGCAAGTATAATTACACCAACACATAAATATATTATTGAGTTGCTGAAAAAATTACCATTTAGTCTAACTAATTCACAAAATAAAGTAATCAAAGAAATTCTGCAAGACATGGCAAAGCCTACCCAAATGAATCGCTTGCTGCAAGGTGATGTGGGTAGCGGTAAAACTATTGTGGCAACTATCTGTGCATTAGCTGCAATTGAAAATGGTTTTCAGGCTGTGATTATGGCACCTACTGAGATATTGGCTGAACAACACTATCTAAAAACGCGCGATCTGTTATCTGATACTGATATAAATATAGTATGGTTATCAGGTAGCTTGACAGCTAAACAAAAAGCAGCATCAATTGAACTGTGCCAAACGACTGGACAAATTATTATTGGTACTCATGCAGTATTTCAAGATAAAGTTGAATTTAACAACCTCGGTCTAATTATCATCGATGAGCAACATAAATTTGGTGTCGAACAACGCTTGTTATTAGTTAATAAAGGTGTAAAGGATGGTGAAGTTTATCCACATCAATTAATGATGTCAGCAACGCCAATCCCACGCTCATTAGCTTTGAGTTATTATGCTGATTTAGATGTATCGACTATTAATGAATTACCGCCAAATCGCTCGCCAATTCAGACACTGCTCATAAAAAATTCACGACGTAAAGAAATTATTAATTTTGTGAAAGAGCATGCAAGTCTTGGGCATCAAATCTATTGGGTGTGCCCATTGATTGAAGAGTCTGAGAAATTAGAACTGGAAAATGCTAAAAAAGTGTATGAAGAATTAAGTGAAATGTTATCGCCAATAAAAGTTGGTTTAGTTCATGGCAAAATGAAAGCCAAAGAAAAAGCTGAGGTAATGGCTGATTTTCAGGCTAATTGGACGCAGGTGTTGGTTGCAACGACAGTGATTGAAGTTGGGGTAGATGTGCCAAATGCGTGTATTATGGTAATTGAACATAGTGAGCGCATGGGATTAGCACAACTTCATCAATTACGCGGTCGTGTTGGACGTGGTAGCATTGCTAGTCAGTGCGTGCTTTTATACGATGAGTATGCCTTGGGTGAAATCTCTAAAAAACGACTCAAAGCAATTACAGGTTCTACGGATGGTTTTGAAATTGCGCGACAAGATTTACTCATTCGTGGTCCCGGGGAGTTATTGGGTCAAAGACAAAGTGGATTACCTAGTCTCAAATTTGCTAATTTAGAAGAAGATTTGGATATGCTACATACGGCAAAGAATGTTGCAGCTGAGCTAATAGAGAATCACCATAAATCAGCTGATGAAATAATTAAACTGTGGTTTCATGAGAAACAATATTTGGGCGCATGATGCTGTACGAAAATTTACCATATTATTTATCTAAGAAAATTCATGAAGCAAATCTTGCTGATTATCCAGTCAATTCAGAAAATGATGTTTTAGAGTTGTTTGCATTATTACGAGCATATTTCCCAAGTTTGGCTGTGCGTGGGTTGTATGATTTATATGCTCAATTTAATAGCGGTACATACCCAGACATAAATGAGCAAAACATGCTTAGAGATAAATTTAATGTATTAACTCCAATATACAAGCCGCGTGAAAATAGTGAGGTGTCATTGTTTATGCAACAAGCTTACGATTTGGCATTAATAGCATTTAATAATAATGAAGTTCCAGTTGGTGCTATTGTTGTATACCAAAATGAAATAATTGGGCGTGGTTTCAATCAAACGCGTAGTGGTGTGTCAAGCATGCTGCACGCTGAAATAATTGCAATTCAAGAAGCACAGAAACATCTTAATTCCACATATTTGCAAGATTGTGATTTATTTATAACCCTTGAGCCATGCTTAATGTGTAGTGGTGCAATTATTAATAGCCGAATAAAGCGTGTTTATTATGGCGCAAAAGAATCTAAAACTGGTGCGTGTGATAGTCAATATCGAGTATTTGATAATCGTGTAGTAAATCATCACACTGAAGTGCTAGGCGGTGTAATGGCTGAGCAATGTACTGAATTAATGCAAAATTTCTTTTCTGCTAAGCGTAGTTAAATTCTGAGCTCTTAGTTAAGTTATTGCAATTATGTTTATTTTTGTAAATTAACTATGTTATAATCGCGGACTAAACTATTCTTTGTTTAATTGGGGAGCTATGCAAAAACATGGCGTTGACCCGTTTTAAAGGTGTCTAATAAATGGCAAAAAAAGTAATTGGCTTTATTAAGCTACAAATTGGTGCTGGTAAAGCAAATCCTTCACCTCCAGTTGGTCCAGCACTAGGCCAACGTGGTCTAAATATTATGGAATTCTGTAAAGCATTTAATGCTAAAACACAATCAATGGAACCTGGTCTTCCAATTCCTGTTGTGATTACAGCTTATTCTGATAAAAGTTTTACATTTGAATTAAAAACACCTCCTGCTTCAATTCTATTAAAAAAAGCTGCTGGAATCAAGAGCGGTAGCTCACGTCCAAATGCAGATAAAGTTGGTAAAGTTACACGTAGTCAATTAGAAGAAATTGCAAAAACTAAAGAGCCAGATTTAACTGCTGCTGATTTAGATGCTGCTGTTCGTACAATTGCTGGATCTGCGCGTAGCATGGGTCTTGAAGTTGAGGGAGTGAAATAATGGCTAAATTAACAAAACGCCAAAAGGCTGTGGCTAGTTTTGATACTACAAAAAACTATGCTGCAAATGAAGCTATCGATATGGTAAAAAAAGCTGCTACTGCAAAATTTGATGAGTCAGTAGATGTTGCTATCAATTTAGGTGTTGATCCTCGTAAATCAGATCAAATGCTTCGTGGTTCAATCGTATTACCTAATGGTACTGGTAAAACTGTACGTGTTGCAGTTTTTGCTCAAGGTCCTCAAGCGGAAGCGGCTAAAGCTGCTGGTGCAGATATCGTTGGCTTAGAAGAATTAGCTGATGATGTTAAAAAAGGTATTATGAACTTTGATTTAGTTATCGCAACACCAGATACTATGCGTGTGGTTGGTACATTAGGTCAAATTTTAGGGCCTCGTGGTTTAATGCCAAATCCAAAAGTTGGTACTGTAACAGCTGATGTTGCAACTGCAGTTAAGAATGCTAAAGCAGGTCAAGTACAATATCGTACAGATAAAAATGGTATCGTTCATTCAACAATTGGACGTGCATCATTCTCTGCTGAAAAATTGCAAGAAAACATGGCTGCATTAGTAGATGTTTTAGTTAAATCTAAACCAGCTTCATCTAAAGGCCAATACATGAAACGTGTTACTGTTTCTAGTACTATGGGTGTTGGTGTTAAGGTTGAAGTTTCTAGCATTTCAGCTAAGTAATACAAAGAGTTTATGGTAGTAACTACGTTGCTACCGTAGTTGCACTTCTGTGCAACATTGGGGTAAGACACTTTGCCTTACATTATCAAAGACCGTAGGAGTCATCTCGATGACTTAAATGATTAATCCTACGCAGATAGTGGTCTCTGAGAAAAATTAAAGTTTTCAAGACGATAATATCAAAATTGATTCCACTACTTATTTTAGGAGTTGAGCCTTGAGTTTAAATCTAGATAGCAAGAAAGTTGTTGTTGCTCAGGTCTCAGAAACGATTAGTACTGCTCAAACAGTAGTTGTTGCCGAATATGCTGGCGTAACTGTTGAGAAAATGACTGCAATTCGTAAAGAAGCTCGTAGCAAAGGTGTTTATTTACACGTGGTAAAAAATACTTTAGCTCGTATCGCAGTTCAAGGTACTAAATTTGCTCCATTAGCTGACAAAATGATTGGTCAGTTAATATACAGCGTTTCTGATGATCCAGTAGCTGCCGCAAAAGTTATAAGTGATTTTGCTAAAGCTAACGATAAAGTGAAAATTGTTGCTGGTATGTATAACGAGCAGTTACTAGATGTAGCTGGGGTTAAACAGTTAGCTGCGATTCCTAGTCGTGAAGAATTATTGGCTATGGTTATGGGTGTTATGCAACAAGTTCCTGCAAGTTTTGTTCGTGCTGTTGCTGCGCTTAAAGACAAAAAAGAAAACGAAGCTGCATAATACATTTAGTAGTGTAGTTTATTTATAATTTAACAAATTTTAAGATATTATTAGGAGTCTATAATGGCTATTTCTAAAGCAGAAATTATTGAAGCAGTTGGTAAGTTGACAGTTATGGAATTGTCAGAATTAGTTAAAGAGATGGAAGAAGCGTTTGGCGTTTCAGCTGCTGCAGTTGCAGTTGCTGGTGCTCCTGCTGCTGGTGGCGGTGCTGCTGCAGAAGAGAAAACTGAATTTGACGTTATCTTAACTGGTGCTGGTGCAAATAAAGTTGCAGCAATTAAAGTTGTACGTGAAATTACTGGTTTAGGTCTTGCTGAAGCTAAAGCTGTAGTTGAGTCTGCACCTAAAGCTGTTAAAGAAGGCGTTTCTAAAGCTGATGCTGAAGCTCTTGTTAAGAAAATCACAGAAGCAGGTGCTACTGCAGAAATTAAATAATTTTTATTTGATTTTTCAAAGCCAAGAGGTGACAAATATGTTACCTCTTTTGGCGTTGATAATATTTAGGGTAATATTAAATAGTCATTTCCAAATTATTAACTTGAATTAATGTTTTGTAAGTGGTTATTTTAGTTATCTTTTCATTTACTTTTAGTGTCCGGAGCTTTACATATGACCTATTCTTTTACAGAAAAAAAACGTATTCGTAAAAGCTTTGCTAAGCAACCAGTTTCATTGCAAGTGCCTTATTTGTTGGATATGCAAAAAAATTCGTATGAAGAATTCATGCAAAACTATGTTGTAGCAAGCAAAAGAAAGAATACAGGCTTACAAAAAGCGTTTAATGATATTTTCCCGATAGTGTCAGCAAGTGGTGCAATTAGATTAGATTATATTAGCTATAGCATTACAAAACCAATATTTGACGTACATGAGTGTTTATTACGTGGCGTTTCTTATGCTGGTAAATTACATGCTAAAGTGCGTGCTACTTTGTTCGATCGTGAAAATGATTATAAAACAGTATTACATAGTGTAGAAGAAGAAGTTTACATGGGTGAAATCCCATTCATGACGGATACTGCATCATTTATTATCAATGGTAATGAGCGCGTAATTGTTTCTCAATTACATCGTTCACCTGGTGTTTATTTTGAGCATGATCATGGTAAAAACCATTCATTAAATAAATTATTATATTCTTCACGTATTATTCCTTACCGTGGTAGCTGGCTTGATTTAGAATTTGATGCGAAAGATCTGATTTACTTCCGTATCGATAAACGTCGTAAAATGAATGTGACGTTATTATTAAAAGCTATTGGGTATTCTCGTGATCAAATTATTGATTTATTCTATGATAAAGATCAATACTCATTGAAAAAAGGTCATATATATAAACATGTAGTTTCAGACCGTTTAAAAGGTGAGACTTCACGTTTTGATATTTGCGATAAAGAAGGCAAAGTAATTGTAGCTAAAGATAAAAAAATTACTACAAAACATATCCGTGATATTGAAAAAGCTGGCTTAAAACAAATTGAAGTTCCTATTGAAGAGCTTGAAGGTCGTATTCTTGGCGCTGATTTAGTTGACTTAGAAACTGGTGAAGTAATCGCTAAATCAAATACTGTATTGACTGAAGAATTAGTAAGACAGGCAGTATTAGGCGCAGTTAAAGAAATTAAAACGCTATTCATAAATGATTTAGAGCACGGTTCATATTTAGCTGATACTTTACGTGATGAAGAAGCATCTAAAGAAACAGCAACAAACCAAATTGAAGCTATTCATCAAATTTACAAAATGATGCGTCCTGGTGAACCATATTCTGAAGAAATTGCTGATACAGTATTTAATCGTACATTCTTTAGCCCAGATACTTATGATTTATCAGAGGTTGGTCGCTTCAAATTTAATTCACGTACATACTCAAGCGAGTTTGATAATCGTGCGCCACATTGGTTTAAAGAAATAATTGCTTCTGTTAAAGAGCCAAATGGTGAGCAAGTTGTATTAAATAAAGAAGACATTATGTTGTCTTTGGCTATTCTAATTGAATTACGCAATGGACGTGGAATTGTAGATGATATTGATCATTTAGGTAATCGTCGTATTCGTGGTGTTGGTGAATTGGTTGAAAATCAATTTAGAATTGGTTTATCTCGTATTGAAAAAGCTGTTAAAGATAAATTAGGTCAACCTCTTGAAGAAAAAGATTTGATGCCTAATAAATTAATTAGTGCAAAACCAATTACATCAAGCTTAAAAGATTTCTTCTCAACAAGTCAATTATCACAGTTTATGGATCACACTAATCCACTTTCTGAAATCACGCATAAACGTCGTATTTCAGCATTAGGTCCTGGTGGTTTGACTCGTGATAGAGCTGGTTTTGAAGTACGTGACGTTCACGTTACCCACTATGGTCGTTTATGTCCAATTGAAACTCCAGAGGGTCAAAACATTGGTTTGATTAACTCATTATCAGTTTATGCTAAACCAAATGCGCATGGATTCTTAGAAACTCCATATCGTAAAGTGGTAAATGGTAAAGTTAGTGATAAAGTTGAGTATTTATCAGCAATTGATGAAAACAAAATCGTTATTGCTCAAGCTAATGCAAAATTAAATAAAGATGGTAGTTTTACTGATGAATTAGTGTTCGCACGTAAAAAGGGTGAGACAGCATTAGTTCACAATAGTGAAATTAACTATATGGATGTGGCAACTAATCAAATCGTATCAGTAGCTGCATCACTTATTCCATTCCTAGAACACGATGATGCCAATCGCGCATTGATGGGTTCAAACATGCAACGCCAAGGTGTTCCTTGTGTAAGAGCGGTTAAACCATTAGTTGGTACTGGTATGGAGCGTGTTGCTGCAATTGATTCAGGTACAGTAATCATTTCAAAACGTGGTGGTGTAGTTGATTATGTTGATGGTAGCCGCATTATCATTAAAGTAAATGAAAAAGAAATTTTAGGTAATGATTTAGGTATTGATATTTATAATTTAGTTAAATATCAACGCTCTAATCAAAATACTTGTTTGAATCAAAAACCTATCGTTAAAATTGGTGATGTAATATCTAAAGGCGATGTATTAGCTGATGGATCTGCTACAGATATGGGTGAATTAGCTGTTGGTCAAAACGTACTAGTAGCATTCATGCCATGGAATGGATATAACTTTGAGGATTCAATCTTAGTTTCTGAGAAATTAGTTGCTCGTGATGTATATACATCAATTCATATTGAAGAATTGAATGTAGTTGCTCGTGAAACTAAACAAGGTGATGAAGAGATTACTCGTGATATTCCTAACTTATCTCAAAACCAATTAGGTCGTTTAGATGAGAGCGGTATTATTGCGATTGGTGCTGAAGTTAAACCAGGTGATGTGTTAGTTGGTAAAGTTACACCTAAAGGTGAAGTTCAACTTACTCCAGAAGAAAAATTGTTAAAAGCAATCTTTGGTGAAAAAGCATCAGATGTTAAAGATACATCATTACGTGTTCCAGTTGGAATGAGTGGTACTGTAATTAATGTACAAGTATTTAACCGTGATGGTGAAAAAGCATTAAAAGATCCACGCGCTTTAGAAAATATTAAATTAGAATTAGAGCGTTTACGTCAAGATATTCGTGATCAAATGACGATTATTGAAGAAGATGCTGCAGATCGTATTAAAGCTGATTTGATTGGCCAAACATTAAAATCTGGTAAATCTAAATTAACTGAAGAAGCATTAGCTAAATATGAATCTAAACGTGAGTGGTTAGCTATTCAAGTTAAAGAAGATTCTGTAAACGATAAATTAGCGATGATTAACAAAGCTATTGAAGAAAAACGTGCAGAATTAGAGTTACGCTTTAATGTACAAAAAGATAAATTACAACAGGGTGTTGATTTACCTAATGGTGTAATTAAGATGGTTAAAGTATTCGTAGCGGTAAAACGTCGTTTACAACCTGGTGATAAGATGGCAGGACGCCATGGTAATAAGGGTGTGGTGTCAAAAGTTTTACCAGTTGAAGATATGCCATATATGGAAGATGGTCGCACAGTTGACATCGTATTAAATCCATTAGGTGTACCATCTCGTATGAATATTGGTCAGATTTTGGAAGTGCATTTAGGTTTGGCAGCAAAAGGTCTTGGCGATAAGATTGACCGTATGATGCGCGAACAGAAAAATAAAGCAGAAGTTAAAGAATTTATCGAGAAAATTTACTCGTCATTTGGTAAGCCAGAAGATTTAAGTAAATTGAATGCTAAAGAATTTAATGAATTTGCTAATAATTTACGTCAAGGTGTTCCATTTGCAACTCCTGTATTTGATGGTGCTAAAGAGTCTGAAATTAAAGAATTATTAACTTTAGCAGATTTACCATCAAGCGGTCAGGTTCAGTTGTATGATGGTCGTACTGGAGATCCATTTGATAGAACTGTAACAATTGGTTATATGTATATGTTACGCTTACACCATTTAGTTGATGAAAAAGTACATGCTCGTTCAACTGGTCCATACTCATTAGTAACGCAACAACCATTGGGTGGTAAAGCTCAATTTGGTGGTCAACGTTTCGGTGAGATGGAGGTGTGGGCATTAGAAGCATATGGTGCTGCTTATACATTACAAGAAATGTTAACAGTTAAATCCGATGATGTAGTAGGCCGTACAGAAATGTATGAGCGCTTATTAGAAGGTGATCATCGTATTTCAGCTCAAATGCCAGAAGCATTTAGAGTACTTACTCGTGAAGTAAGAGCTCTTGGCTTAGATATGGAATTAGAAGAATAATTTAGTAAATTATTAACGAAGCTACTGACAAATGTTGGTGGCTTCACCTGCTTATTTTTAAATTTAGATAAATATTTTGGAGTGACGCAATGTTTGATTTTAACACTCTATTTCAGCAAACTAACAATGAACGCGGTGGCTTTATTCGTATTGGATTAGCTTCAGCAGATAAAATTCGTTCGTGGTCATATGGTGAAGTAAAGAAACCTGAAACAATTAATTATCGTACTCTTCGTCCTGAGCGGGATGGATTGTTCTGTGCACGTATATTTGGCCCAGTAAAAGATTATGAATGTTTATGTGGTAAGTATAAACGCATTAAACACCGTGGTGTAGTATGTGATAGATGTGGTGTAGAAGTTACGTTGACACGTGTTCGTCGTGAACGCATGGGTCATATTGAATTAGCTTCACCTGTTGCACATATTTGGTTCTTGAAATCATTACCATCTCGTATGGGTATGGTTTTGGATATGCCATTACGTGATATTGAACATGTACTATACTTTGAAGCATATGCAGTAATTAGTGTATTGGATCGTATGGATCCACCTGTACACCCTAAAGATGGTAAAACAGAAATTAAAAAAGGGGATATTTTATCTCCTGAACAATACAACTTTTTAGTTGAAAATGATGAAGCTGATAAATTAGAAGTTGGTATTGGTGCTGATGCGGTTAGAAGAATGTTACAGGGTATTGATGTTGAGAATGAAATCGTTTCTCTTAAAGAAGAAATGGCATCAACTCGTTCAGAAACTAACCTTAAAAAATACGCAAAACGCTTAAAAGTATTAGAAGGCTTTAAACGTTCAGAGATGAAACCTGAGTGGATGATTATGGATGCAATTCCTGTATTGCCACCTGATTTACGTCCATTAGTTGCTCTTGATGGTGGTCGTTTTGCTACATCAGATTTGAATGATTTATACCGTCGTGTAATTAACCGTAATAATCGTTTACGTAAATTGATTCAATTACGTGCTCCAGAGATTATTTTACGTAATGAACGCCGTATGCTACAAGAAGCAGTTGATTCATTATTTGATAATGGTAAACGCGGTAAAGTAATTACTGGTGCGAATAAACGCTCATTAAAATCATTATCAGAAATGATTAAAGGTAAATCTGGTCGTTTCCGTCAAAACTTATTGGGTAAACGTGTAGATTATTCTGGTCGTTCTGTAATTACAGTTGGTCCTACTTTACGTTTATATCAATGTGGTTTGCCAAAAATTATGGCTTTAGAATTATTCAAACCATTTGTATTCCATAAATTACAAAAACTTGGTTTAGCATCGTCAATTAAATACGCAAAACGTATGGTTGAGCAAGAGCATCCACAAGTTTGGGATATTTTAGAAGAAGTAATTCGCGAGCATCCAATTTTATTAAACCGTGCGCCTACATTACATAGACTTGGTATTCAAGCATTTGAACCGACTTTAATTGAAGGTAAAGCAATTCAATTACATCCATTAGTTTGTTCTGCATTCAATGCCGATTTCGATGGAGATCAAATGGCTGTTCACGTTCCATTGAGTATTGAAGCTCAAATGGAAGCGCGTACACTAATGTTAGCATCTAATAACGTATTGTCTCCTGCTCATGGTGAGCCGATTGTTGTACCTTCACAAGATATTATTCTTGGTTTGTACTATATGACTCGCGAAAAAATTAATGATAAAGGTGAAGGTCTAATCTTCAAAGACTTTAAAGAATTAGAAAGAGCATATCAAACTAACCAAGTTGGGTTACATGCTTTAGTTACTGTTCGTTTAGATGATTGGTATAAAGATGGTTCTGGTGAATTTGTAAAACGCACAGTTCGTCGTAAAACAACTATCGGTCGCTCAATCTTAGCTCAGTTACTACCAAAAGGTTTGGACTTTGATTTAATTAATCGTCCATTGAAGAAAAAAGAAGTTGCGAAATTAATTAACGTTTCATTCCGTGAATGTGGAATTAAAGAGACAGTAATTTTAGTTGATCAATTAATGTATACTGGTTTCAGATATTCTACTCGTGGTGGTATTTCAGTATGTGTAGATGATATGCATATACCACAAGCTAAGCATAGTAAAGTTGCTGCAGCTCAAAAAGAAGTAGAGGCAATTACTCAACAATATAACGAAGGTCTAGTAACTCATGGCGAACGTTATAATAAGATTATTGATATTTGGGGTCGTTGTGGTGATGATATCGCTAAGACTCTGATGAATGAATTATCAAAAGAAGAAATTATTGATGCTGATGGCAATAAAGTTGAGCAAGATTCATTTAATTCAATTTACATGATGGCTGACTCAGGTGCCCGTGGATCGATTGCGCAGATTAAACAGTTATCTGGTATGCGTGGTTTGATGGCTAAACCATCAGGTGAGATTATTGAAACACCAATTACGACAAACTTCCGTGAAGGATTAACAGTATCACAATACTTTATTTCTACACATGGTGCGCGTAAAGGTCTTTCAGATACAGCATTGAAAACGGCTAACTCGGGTTATTTGACTCGTCGTTTAGTTGATGTTACACAAGATTTAGTGATTACAGAAGATGATTGTGGTACGGATAAAGGCGTTATTATGCGCTCTATCATCCAAGGTGGTGACGTAATTGAGTCATTGAGGGATCGTGTATTAGGTCGTGTAACTGCTGAAGATGTTATTGATCCAGATACACAGAAAACTATTGTTGAAGCTGGTACGTTGATTGATGAGCGTATTATTACAACGATTGAAAGAACTAATATTGATGAGCTTAAAGTACGTACTCCATTAACTTGTGAAACAAGATATGGTCTATGTGCTAAATGTTATGGTCGTGATTTAGCTCGTGGTTATTTGGTGAATATTGGTGAAGCAGTTGGTATTGTAGCTGCTCAATCTATTGGTGAGCCTGGTACACAGTTAACAATGCGTACATTCCATATCGGTGGTGCTGCATCTCGTGCTGCTGCAGTTAGTCAAATTGAAGCTAAATCATCGGGTACTGTGGGTTATAAAGAATTACGTTATGTAACTAAGCCAAATGGTGAAAAAGTAATTGTTTCTCGTTCTGCAGAGTTAGTTATCCTAGATCAACATAACCGTGAACGTGAACAACATAAGATTCCTTATGGTGCTACATTACATATTACTCCAGATGAAAAAGTTGAAGCTGGTACTAAACTTGCAAGTTGGGATCCACATTCACGTCCAGTAGTTTCTGAACATAGTGGTATTGTTCGTTTAGAGAACGTTGAAGAAGGTTTAACTGTAGTAAAAGAAACTGATGAAGTTACTGGTTTAACTGCACTTAAAGTTATTGATCCAAATAAAGTAAAAGGTATTCGTGCTAAAGACAAAAATTTACGTCCAATGGCGCGTTTATTAGATGAATCTGGTAATGAAATCCGTGTATTTGGTAGTGATGCGCCAGTAATGATTTCATTCCAAATTGGGGACATTATTACTGTTCGTGATGAGCAAATGGTTAATGCCGGTGATGTAATTGCTAAGAAACCACAAGAGTCAATGAAAACTCGTGATATTACTGGTGGTTTACCACGTGTTGCTGAGTTATTTGAAGCTCGTATTCCTAAAGATGCTGGTATGCTTGCTCCATTATCTGGAACAGTTGTATTCCAAAAAGAAACTAAAGGAAAGCATAAGATTAGAATCACTGCAACAACTGGTGAAGAAATCGATATGTCAATTCCTAAAGATAAAAACATCTTGGTTAATGATGGTGAGTATGTAGAACGCGGTCAAATGATTGTAGATGGTCCAGTTGATCCTCGTGAGTTATTGGAAATGAAAGGCATTGAAGAACTTTCTAAATACATTGCTCATGAAGTACAAGAGGTTTATCGTTTACAGGGTGTGAAGATCAGTGATAAACATATTGAGACAGTTGTGCGTCAAATGTTACGTCGCGTTGAAGTTGTGGATTCTGGAGATAGCAATATCTTCTTAGAAGGCGAGCAGGTTGAGCGCGCAGCAGTATTAGATGAGAATGATGCATTAATTTCTGAAGACAAACGCCCAGTACAATACAAAAATGTATTACTTGGTATTACACGTGCTTCATTGAATACTGATTCATTCATCTCTGCGGCATCGTTCCAAGAGACAACTCGTGTTCTTACAGAAGCTGCTGTTGCTGGTCGTATTGATCACTTACGTGGACTGAAAGAAAACGTGATTATGGGTCGCTTAATTCCAGCTGGAACTGGTGCTGCTTATCATCGTGCTAAACATTTACGTGAGAAAAACGAAGAAATCTAGTCGTATATAGATGACTGTGTAAAAGCAGTCATCTTGTTTGAATTTGTCTATTGTGATATAATTTCATATTAATTTTACATTGAGAGTATTTATGAGTAATTTAACACATGTTACTGATGCTAATTTTGAAGCTGAAGTAATTAAATCTGAAATTCCTGTATTAGTGGATTTTTGGGCTGAATGGTGTGGTCCTTGTCGTATGATTGGTCCTGTTCTTGAAGATTTAGCAAACAATGAGTATGCTGGTAAAGTTAAAATCGTTAAATTAAACGTTGATGAGAATACTGTTTCTGCGGCTACTTATGGTGTGCGTGGGATTCCTACATTGCTATTATTTAAAAATGGCGAAATTATTGGTACTAAAGTAGGTGCTTTACCTAAAGGACAAATTGCAGCGTTTATCGATAGCGCAATTTAATTAGTTATTATGGGTTGCTTATGTCTTAGGCAACCTTTTCAATTTTTCTTAACTTCACTTCTTTATAATTCTTATAATAAAAATTCTAACTCTTCATAAAATAAGTGAACATTTTATTGGATTCATTTTATGCATTTATCTGAAATAAAAGATTTGCATGTCAAGCAATTACTTGAGATTGCAACTAGTCATGGTATTGAAAATGCCAGTCGTTTTAGAAAACATGATTTAATTTTTGCGATATTACGCAAAATCGCTGAAAGAGGCGAATCAATTTTTGGTGGTGGCGTACTGGAGGTTTTGCAAGATGGTTTTGGCTTCTTACGTTCTCCGGACACTTCATATTTAGCAAGTCATGATGATATTTATATTAGCCCAAGCCAGGTGCGTAGATTTAATTTACAAACTGGTGACTCGATTGATGGCGAAATTCGTATGCCAAAAGATGGCGAAAAATATTGCGCATTAGTTAAAGTTGAAAAAGTCAACGGAAATACACCAGAATCAAATAAACATAAAATTTTATTTGAGAACCTAACTCCATTATTTCCAGATCAACAACTTCATCTTGAGCGTGATATGAAAGGTGAAGAAAATATTACTGGCAGAATAATTGATTTATTTGCGCCAATAGGTAAAGGGCAACGTGGGTTATTAGTTGCACCACCTAAAACTGGTAAAACAGTGATGCTAAAAAATATTGCACATTCAATCACAGCCAATCATCCAGAGGTTGAGTTAATTGTATTATTAATTGACGAACGCCCTGAAGAGGTTACTGATATGCAACGCTCGGTTAAAGGTGAAGTGGTTGCTTCTACTTTTGATGAGCCAGCTAATCGCCATGTGCAAGTAGCTGAGATGGTGATAGAAAAAGCAAAACGTTTAGTTGAGAGTAAAAAAGATGTGGTTATTTTACTTGATTCAATTACTCGCCTAGCTCGTGCATATAATACTGTGGCTCCTGCTTCTGGTAAAATATTAACTGGTGGGGTAGATGCGAATGCTCTTCATCGCCCTAAGAGATTTTTTGGTGCAGCAAGAAATATTGAAGAGGGTGGCTCGTTAACTATTATTGCAACGGCATTAATTGAAACTGGTTCGCGGATGGATGATGTTATCTATGAAGAATTCAAGGGAACTGGTAATATGGAGCTGCAATTAGATAGAGATATTGCTCAGCGTCGTATTTATCCAGCTATTGATATACTTCGCTCTGGTACTCGTCGTGAGGAATTATTACTAAGTAAAGATCAATTACAGAAGATGTGGGTGCTTAGAAAATATCTTTCTGAGAAGCAATCAATTGAAGCAAGCAGCTTTGTACTTGAGAAAATAAAAGAGACAAAGAATAATGCAGACTTTATTCAAGCAATGATGCGCTAAGATAAGAAAAATCACTCATATTAATATGAGTGATTTTTAACTTAATACCTTAGCCCAATGTCTAATTGCAATCCAAGAGAGTTTTGATTTGCTGGTACATATGTATTTGACTGTGCGTTGTATGTACTATTTGTTGGGTTGATAGAATCATAAAAACCTTTTGCTCCAAATTGTAGAAGAGAATATGGGTTTATTATTGCACCTATGCTGCTAGTTGAGCGAAATGCATTAATATCTAATGGCGAGCGATCTTTCATTCCTGCGAATAGCTGATCGGCATATATTTGCCAAAAGTCATTTATAGCATATTCTACACGTGCTCCTGCGCCATATTGTATATACATATCATTTGATACTGCACTTGTAAGCCCTGAGTTATCTTTAATGTTATAACTTGCGATATTCATTATGACGCCAAAGTTTCCATAAGGAATAACGGTAAAATTACCTCCACCGTGAAAAGCATAACCATCATTTGTGACTACATTACCTGGGAATCCAATATAAGTTGGCGTAATTGCACTAGTACGACCAGTTGGAGTATTTGATTGGCTTATTGAGTTTACCAGCTGTGCGTTGATCTGCGACCATACATTATTTTCAAATTCATGAGTAATATTGAAATTGAGATAGTTTAGTGATGAGTTAATATCTGATTTATTTCCAACATCATATGAAGCTGTAGAATTTACTAAACCTAAACCTACTGAATAGCTATTGTCAAAATTTGTTGTTAGATGTGGATATTTACTCGTAGATATTGAATTAATATTTCCATTATTAAATAATTTATCCTGGTCATATAAATAGCTAAATAATAACATGCCACCATATGTTGTTTGACTTGTATTACCATATTGGTAACTAATAGGGTCATAGTTAATTACATCTGCATTTATCAAGTTAATTTGGTTTATCATCCCTTGCAGTGCTATTTGAAATGAATTAGTGGCATTGTATTTTATTCCAAGCAAACTAATAAAATTATTGGCACTCTGATTATATTCACCTGTATTAGGATCTTGTAAATACCCTATTGATTGGTCGAAATAAATACTTGATTGCGTGGTAAATAAATATTCTATTCTGCCACCAAATGCAAATTGATTTAGATAACTTTTGTCAAAACCGTTATTTAAAACATCCATACCATTATAATTCAATTCACGGCCAATTTGTGCATAAGGGATTACTTGTAATCCAATGTTAGGCCAGTTAAAAGAATAACCGCCTTTCCCACTAATTGATGCAGGGAACCCAAAGTTTTGAGTATTATAGCTAAAACCGGTGCTTGCATTACCATATTGGTTAGCTTTAAAAGCAAAGCTGCCATCAATTGACATCCAAACATTATTATCAAATAATCTTTCGATGTGCGCAACGAAATTGCTTGTATTGGTTGTTATTTGACTTTTTGAGCTATTTGGATTATATGCGTCCATTGAGTTGAAACTATATCCGATACCTATTGTATTATCTAGCTGTTGAAATGGTTGATTGTTTGTCTCAGCTATGGCATATTGGCTTGTTAGCAGTGATACTATCAATAATAAAGGTTTTTTCATAATTTCAGCTTCATAAATAAACTACCACGCTGCAAGCAATGGGGGATTTACATTAAAATACACTAAAAGATTAAAAAAGTGAACATTTAAATGTTCACTTTTACTAGCAAGATATTATTAATTATTCAATATCAAATGTACCAGCATTAGTTACTGCAACGCCACCTTGGTTCGCACCATCAGATTGTACAGTTACACTACCAGTATAAACCTGACCTGTAATATACTTAATTTGTTGTACTCGCCAAGCTGTTTGACCATTACGTAAAACATAAACCTGACCACCTGTCTTAACACCAACCCATAAATTACCATTTGGATCGGTGTAAGTTGAGTTAATATTAGTAACCGTCGGAATGTTGCCACTAAATGTAGTAGTTTGTGCAGTGCCATTTTGTTTTTGAGGTTCTGTTGATGTAACATTTAGGAAACCAGTACCTGTAGGCTCATTTTTAGCATTATATTTACCAAATACTTTGAAAATACCTTTCTCATTAGTCCAATAACCAACTAAGTTACTTGTTGTACTTGCTTGCGTAGGAAAACCTAAATTAGTTACAGGAGCAGGTAAATAAGCATTTGCATTTGTTGTTGGAGCTTTTGCTGATAAATTCTCTTGTGATATAGAACCACCAGATGCAACACAAACAGAACCTGTATCGGTACCGTAACCAACATAATCAACGCCGTTAAATTTATATGCAACTGCTGATATCACCCCACCAGTAGCGCCAGCACAATTATTTACCGGAATATTTATATGAGCACTAGGAACACTCAAAGTAAGTCCTTGAGTGTATGTAAGTGGGTCAGAAATTCCATACATAATTCCATTAACTTTAGCTGAACTACCAACACTTGTTTCTACTGGAGTAATTGGTGACAATCCTGTGTAATTCCTAAGAGCATATACCAACATAGTAGCGCTTAAACTTTTTAAAGATTTACCTTGTGTATTTTGAGTAGTTGGACTAATTAACAATACCGAACCGTTAGGTCCAATATCGCGTGGATAAACCACAACATTACCATTGGCACTCGGATTAAACACAAAGCTTTCTAATTGAGATCCAAGACCCATAAATTGAATCAAAGACTTTGTTTGATCAGCAGTTAATTGAATTGCAGTGTATTCACCTTGACTAGGCACAGCAATTATACCATCTTGTAAATTTACAGCAACACCAGTAGTAGAACCAGGAGGGATCTCAGCTCCATATGGAGGTTCAAGTTGTGTAACAGATGGAGCTGGATTTGAGTTTCCACCAGTTGAACCACTACCACAAGCAACCATAACTGAACCTGTAGCCACTAGAGCTAGTGATACTAATAATTTATTTAATTTCATATTTTTTCCTTTAAGAAGTTTAATTTCGAGTGCTTTATTTTTAAATGCAACTTTCAAAATACGACATCGACATTCAAAGCATAAATGAAAGCACTCTATTGGTACTTTCAAAATTTATTATATCAAAGTTTCCTATTTAAAGTAAAGTAAGATGGGTTGTAATCTGTAATGAATTTACTTTTGTTGTTAAAATGCATTGTATAGTGGACTAACAATAGATAATTGTAATTATATTAGCTGGTTAGTTGACGTGACCTCCGGTATTGTGTTAGTTATATTTTTATGCTTTATGGTTGAGAAAATTTAGTATAATTAGACTTAATATAACATATAATATCATAAATGAAAAAAATCAAATATCCCAATAGTAATTTCGTATTACACCAGAATTTTGCTCCTGCTGGAGATCAACCACAAGCAATTGAAAAACTAGTAGAAGGTCTGACTGATGGTTTGCAATATCAGACATTACTTGGTGTGACGGGTAGTGGTAAGACTTATACCATGGCAAATGTCATTGCGCAAACCGGTCGCCCTGCAATTATTCTTGCACATAATAAAACTCTTGCTGCACAACTTTATGCAGAGTTTCGTGAATTTTTCCCTGAAAATGCAGTTGAGTATTTTGTGTCTTATTATGATTATTACCAACCAGAAGCATATGTTCCGCATAAGGATTTATTTATCGAGAAAGATTCAGCAATTAATGAGCATATTGAGCAAATGCGCTTATCAGCAACTAAATCAATTCTCGAACGTGAAGATGTAATTATTGTAGCAACTGTATCGTCAATTTACGGTATTGGTGATGAGGCAGCTTATCAACAAATGATTTTACATCTACGTGAAGGTGCGACTTATCCACAGCGTGAAATTATTCGTCAATTAACTAGTATGCAATATCAACGAGCTGATGCTGATTTTATGCGCGGTACATTTCGTGTGCGCGGAGATACTATTGATGTCTTCCCAGCTGAGTATTATGATAAAGCCGTACGCATTAGCTTATTTGATGATGAGATAGATGGTGTATCGTTATTTGACCCATTAACGGGTAAGATATTACAAAAAGTGCATCGCTTTACAGTTTTCCCATCTTCTCACTATGTGACACCACGAGAAATAGTTATGCAAGCATGTGACAAAATCAAAGTTGAATTAGAGTCGCGTGTCAAAGAATTTGAAGCTATGGGTAAGATGATTGAGGCGCATCGAATTAAACAGCGCACAGAATTTGACCTAGAAATGTTAACCGAGATTGGCTTTTGTAAAGGTATTGAAAACTATTCTCGTCATATGACGGGTCGTAATCCAGGAGATCCACCACCGACATTGATTGATTATTTACCCAATCATGCTTTAATGTTTATCGATGAATCACACGTAACTATTCCGCAAGTTGGTGGAATGTATAATGGTGATAGAGTGCGTAAGCAAAATTTGGTTGATTATGGTTTTAGGTTGCCTTCAGCAATGGATAACCGTCCGCTTAAATTTACCGAGTTTGAATCGCGTATGCCACAAACGATAATGGTATCTGCAACCCCATCACATTATGAACAAGAGCATCAAGATGCTGTGATTGAGCAGGTTGTTCGCCCAACTGGCTTATTAGATCCTATAATTGAAGTTCGCCCAGTAGATACTCAAGTTGATGATTTACTTCACGAAATTAATATCCGTAAGCGTAAATCACAGCGAGTATTAGTTACCACTCTTACTAAAAAAATGGCAGAGCGATTGACTGAGTATTATACTGAGAATGGAGTTAAAGTACGCTACCTTCATTCTGATATTGATACAGTTGAGCGTGTAGAAATTATTCGTGATTTACGCTTAGGTGTATTTGATGTTTTGGTGGGTGTGAATTTACTTCGCGAAGGTCTTGATATGCCTGAAGTTACTTTGGTCGCAATACTAGATGCTGATAAAGAAGGATTTTTGCGTTCTGAGCGTTCATTAATCCAAACAGTTGGACGTGCTGCGCGTAATAGCGAAGGATTGGCAATATTCTATGCCGCTAAAATAACAAATTCAATGCAAAAAGCACTTGATGAAACTAAGCGTCGTCGTAGCAAACAAGAAGAACATAATTTACAAAATAATATCGTGCCACAAACGGTAGTTAAGCCTATTAATGATATAATTGATGGTGTATATCGTGAAGATAAAGTTAAAGTAAATTCAACGACTGAATTATCTGGATTAACCGATAAAGAGTTAACTAAGTTGATTAAGCAAACTGAAAAACGGATGCGTGAACATGCGTTGAATCTAGAGTACGAAGATGCTGCTAGATGTCGTGATGAATTATTGAAATTAAAAGAAGTAATGTTTAAGTGATTGAATACAATG
>RXKI01000135.1 GCA_003962895.1 Neisseriaceae bacterium | reverse complement strand
TATATTTCTTTTTTCAATATCATCAATTTTACATAAAGCTAAAGCACAGTCTCTTGTGATTCTATTTTCAATTAAATCTTCAAGAGAATCACCAAGATTTAAAATTAAATTATCACTCTCTCGAAGCCACTTTTCATCTTTTTGAAGAACAGATATTATTTCTTCATCCGATCTATTGTATTTTCTCAATTGCATTACCTGTGCAATTTCATGACCTTCTGTAAGGTCGATCCTATCTTTGTTTTCCCACCAAGAAAGAAGATAAGCCTCAAGATCATCATTAACATGGTATATTTGGCAATTTACATTTTCATATACCAAATTAGCAGGCTGCTCTTGTTTTGTTTGAGGATTTACAACTATTTCTTTATTTTCAATCAAATCCTTTAAAACTCTATATCTTCTATCTCCTCCTATTAATTGAGGAAAATTTTTTCCATCTTCATCTTTTATCCATCTGCAAATAAATGGGTTTAACAATCCAATTTCTTTTATACTTTTCTTTAAAGAGGAAAAAAGTTTTCTATCTACTAAATCATTTTCGCCTTTTTTAGTCAAGGTTCTGGGATTTTTGAAACTAAACTCATCCTTTTCAATGGGAATTTGAATCATAGAGAAAGGCACTGAGTACATGTTACCAGACAAAAACTTAGTTTCAGACATTTTTCTCTTTCAAAATTCATAACCCCCTGATCTTTGATCTTTAGGGGTTTCAATTGAAAATGGCTTGCGGCAACGGATTGAATTAGAGGTTTCATACTCTTTATGACCAAAGTCATCAAGGCAAGATTTCTTCTTTTTCAAGACTAAACCTTCCAACCTCTTAATAGGATATGCTTCCTTGAAATGAAAGACAAAATCTTTTTCAAAAGTTTCTGCAAGTAAAAGACGTGAAGAAATTTGCAGAGCGATTTTGTCTTCACTCAGTTCTTTTGGATCATTGCAAATTTCTTTCAGAATTTCAAGTCGTTTCATCTGATCTGGATTCTGAAAGAAATATCTACCCTCTTGCAAAATATCGAAAAATATGATTTCGTTCTTTGCATTTTCGTCTTTATTCATAATCTCCCCGTTAAACCAATATTCAGTGTTTGGCTTCAGTTTGAGAGATGAAAGAATTTCCTCTTGATAATCTTTTGAAAGTTTGAAATTAGAGAACTCCCTCCCGTGTCTATTTCCTAAAGTTATCTTTCCGTTTTTCGATATGTTTAAAACGGAATTTGAACCTCTAAACTTCCTTTGAGCAACATAAAGACCTGTTTTTTCGTAATATGGAAGATCAGTCCAAAGCATCTTTCCTTTTGGTCGTGGTGGAAAAATAATCATTTTATTCTCCTTTCCTAATTTTAGTGCTGGATATGTCTGATGGGTTTAAAACATCGCTCCCAAAAATTTCACTAATCTTTAGAATCTCTGGATGTATTCGGTTCAAGCTGTCTTTCTCAGTTGACTCTCCATTTGAAATTCTGTGAAAAACTAAAAATTTAATTTCATTTCTCACAAAACAATCAATAACCTCGTCTAGCTTTCCATATTTGGGATCACAAATCCTAACAAGAGTGTCCCATCCAACCAAAAATTGAGCGTGTTGAAAATAAATAGACTTTTCCGCAAAAGTTGAACATCCAGTCAAATGAATTGCATCAACACAATCCAAATTTAAGTTTCCAATAAAATTTAATCTATTGTTAATCTCTTTATAGTTCAAAGCTGGCTTGTCGACATTTCTTACGCAAAGTTCTAAATCAACAGGCAAATTTTTAATTTCTTTAACTTTTCTAATCATAGAAATATGCTGTTCGTGAATTGGGTTAAAAGCACCAGAGAAAATAATTCTATTTTTATAAGAATTATTCACATTTGGAATAGAATGAACTTTTTTAAATCCCAAAACAACATTGCAAATATCTTGATCTGCTTTGAAGATATCAACATCAGATAAATCTGTCTCTATCCCACAAGAAAAAGCAATCATTTTAAGAATGAATTCTGCTGTCTTTGTCTCTTGATCTAGTCTCCCAAAAACTTCATTTAAACTAGGGGAAAAGCTAAAAGTTTTATCTACAGTCTGAATTGCAATGTGAATTTTATGTTCACGACCTGCTCTTTCTTGTTCTTTTGACAAGGAAGATGTTGCTCCAACCCCGATTAAATCTTTTAAAGAAGTGTTCGGATTTAGAAAAATAGCTCTTTGGAAAGAAGCCATCGCCAAATCCCTAGCAGCCGTTATGGAACAATATTTGTCTGGCTTTCCTTTCACAAACGAATCAAAAGAAGCTGGAGAATATGGGATTACTGCTTCCGATAAGATTTTTGAACCGCCTCCATACCTCAGCATTTCTCCAATAACCTCAGTTCCACCGCCAGTAACAGCCATGACTATTTGGCAGCACTTATCTTGAATAGAAAAAACCAAATTTTGAAAAGAACTTTGCATTTCGAATTTTCCTTGATAGAATGAATCGTTCCTAGAAAAAGAGATGCAATCGTATCTTTTGGTTCAAACATTTTCTAGGTGTTGACAAAATAAACAAGGAAACAAAATGCTAGTTTTATCAAGAAAAAAAAATGAATCAATTATTATCAACGACGGAGACAAAATTGTTAAGTTAAAAATAATTGAAATTAATGGAAACTCAATTCGAATTGGATTTGAGGCTCCGAAAGAAATTTCTATTCACAGAGAAGAAGTCTACGAATCGATTAAAAAAGATGCTGCCAAAAACATGTCCTAATTGTCAAAAACAAATAAAAGAAAATTTAACAAGTTTTAACAGAAAGTTTTATTTAATTTGCCCAAAATGCGGCAAGGTTGCATTTCCATTTAAATCTAATTTAAAGAAAATATCTATCAAAAAAATATCTATCAAGAAAATAAAAATCGAATAATCGTTTTACAAATCGATAAATCCAAGTATAATTCCTTTTGTGATTTTTAATTTGAACCATAAAACGAAGGTTAAGAAATGTTTTCTGTCACTATTAAGGGTCTTGAATCCATAGCTCTGATGACGACCCAAGAGGGTGTGAAGAAATTAGTCTCTTCATTCTCTGTCTTGGATGTAGACAATGAAAATAAGATTTTGAATAACACTTTGGAATTTAAAAACGAATTCATATCGATTTATCCTATTGATGCAAAAATCACAGAAGAAGAAATCAATGATGAATTTGGCAAAGTGTTCGAAAAAATTAAGCAGAACAGAGAAGAAACCCCAGAAGAAAAGAAAATCCGTCTCAGAAAAGAATTAGAAGAAAAAATCAAGAACTCAATCTTAGAAGAGAATAAAAAGAAAG
>RXKI01000132.1:7751-26880 GCA_003962895.1 Neisseriaceae bacterium | reverse complement strand
AGTATTTCAATAACGCATTTAGCTTACCACTTTATACAAAGATGACTGATGAAGATCAAACATTTGTAATTGAGAATTTAAAGCAAGTTTTATCGAGCTGCTAAGTGTTTGCTAAAAGAATATTTGATATTGTGTTTTCTGCATTAGGTTTAATTATTCTAATGCCAGTATTTATCATTATCGGGATTGTGATTAAACTTACTTCATCGGGTGGTATATTCTTTCGACAAACACGCGTTGGTCAATACGGTATTCCATTTTCGATTCATAAATTTAGAACAATGGTAACTGATGCCGAAAGTAAAGGCTTGAAAATTACTGTTGGAGCTGATAATAGAATTACGACAATTGGTCGTGTTTTACGAAAAACTAAGCTTGATGAATTACCACAGTTAATTGATGTGTTATTTGGTGATATGTCATTTGTTGGACCACGTCCTGAAGTTCCAGAGTATGTAGCAGTTTATCCAGATAATATCAAGCAAAAAATATTAAGTATTCGACCGGGAATTACGGATCGGGCATCAATTGAAATGATTGATGAGAATGAAATATTAGCTAAGTCAAATAATCCTGAGCAGACATATATAAACGAAATTTTACCGATAAAACTTAACTATGCCGTAGAGTATATTGATAACTATTCATTTTTTGGAGATATCAAAATTATTCTAGAAACTTTAAAGAAAATAATTATTAGATAACAAATTAATTTTAATCAAAGAAAGAAACTTTTTACGATGAGTTCAGTAAATACTATTGAAAATGAATTAACCAAATTATTCGCTACATCACTTGATAAAGCGACAAATGAACAGATTTATTATGCGCTACTTAAATATGTCAATCAACGGCTACAAGGTCTTCCACAAAAATCATATTCTAAAAAGATATACTACATATCAAGTGAGTTTTTAATTGGGAAAATGCTAAGTAATAATTTAATTAACTTAGGTATTTATGATGATTTAAAAATATTGCTAGCTAAGCATAATCATAATTTAAGTGATATTGAAGCAATCGAGCCAGAGCCATCATTAGGTAATGGTGGTCTTGGTCGCTTAGCAGCATGCTTTTTAGACTCAATAGCATCTTTAGGTATTCCTGGTGTTGGAGTTAGCATTAATTATCACTTTGGCTTGTTTAGACAAGTATTTAAAAACAACTTACAAAATGAAGTACCAAATCCATGGGTAGATCAAGATGGGTCATGGTTACGTAAAACTAATACTGTTTATGATGTGAAGTTTGCTGAATTTGATGCTAAAGCACGTTTATATGAAATTGATATTGTTGGCTATAATAAAGCTCGAGTGAATACATTGGCATTATTTGATATTGAATCTGCTGATGAGTCGATAGTAAAAGATGGGATTAATTTTGATAAAACTGCAATTGAAAAGAATTTATCATTATTTTTATATCCTGATGATAGTGATGAAAATGGTCATTTACTTCGCATATTCCAACAATATTTTATGGTAAGCAATGCGGTTAGTTTAATTTTTGATGATTTTAAGAAAAATGGTTGGAAATTAACTGACTTACCAAAACACGCAGTTGTGCAAATTAATGATACTCATCCAACGATGGTGATTCCAGAATTAATTAGACGGTTAACTAATGAAGGTGTTGCCATTGATAAAGCTATTGAATTAGTTAAACAAACAGTTGCTTATACCAATCATACTATTCTTGCTGAAGCATTAGAAAAATGGCCGCATAAGTATTTACAAAAAGTTGTGCCACATTTATTGCCAATTATTGAGTATTTGGATAAGCAAGTGCGTAGCGAATATCCCAAAGATGCTGTTGAGATAATTGATAAAGACAATCGCGTTCACATGGCACATATCGCAATTCATTATAGCTTTAGCGTAAATGGTGTTGCGGCTCTTCATACAGATATTTTGAAGCAAAGTGAATTAAAGAAATTTCATAAATTATATCCAAATAAATTTAATAATAAAACAAATGGAATTACGTTTAGACGTTGGTTATTAGCAACTAATCCTGAATTAGTTTGTTTGTTAACTGAGTTAATTGGCGATGGGTTTAAAACTGATGCAATGCAATTAGAGAAGCTATTGCCATATCAAAATGATGCAAAAGTTATAGATACAATTTTATCTATTAAGCAAACCAAGAAAAAACAGTTTGTTGAATTTGCTAAAGAACGCTATGGTGTACAGTTAAATCCTGAGTCAATCTTTGATGTACAGATTAAGCGAATGCATGAATATAAGCGCCAACAAATGAATGCATTGTACATTGCACATAAGTATTTAGAAGTTAAGGCGGGTAAACTACCTAAGCGACCACTTACTTTTATCTTTGGCGGTAAAGCGGCTCCTGCATATATTGTTGCTAAAGATATCATTCATTTTATTTTATGTTTACAAGAATTAATCAGCAAAGATCCAGTTGCAAGTAAATATTTACAGATATTGTTTGTGGAAAACTATAATGTAACTGTTGCTGAAAAATTAATCCCTGCTGCTGATGTGTCAGAGCAGATTTCATTAGCATCTAAAGAGGCTAGTGGTACTGGTAATATGAAGTTTATGCTAAATGGTGCAATTACGCTTGGGACTATGGATGGTGCTAATGTTGAGATTGCTGAATTAGTTGGTAAAGATAATATCTATACTTTTGGTAAAGATAGCGATACGATTATCAATTTATATGAAACTAGTGGTTATAAATCAAATGATTATTACAAAAATAGCAAAGTAATCAAGAGTGCTGTTGATATGATTATTTCACCTGAAATTCAAAAGCTTGGAACTCTAGCAAAATTAAAAGAGTTACACAATGAACTTTTAGTAAAAGATTGGTTTATGACGTTAATTGATTTGGAAGAGTATATCCAAGCTAAAGATAAAATATTTGCTGATTATGAAGATAGACAAAATTGGGCAAAAATGAGTGTAGTAAATATCAGTAAAGCTGGGTTCTTTAGTTCTGATAGAACAATTGCTGAATATAATCGCGATATCTGGAAAATTTAATTTAAAGGCATAACTATGAGAACAGCTGGAGTATTATTAGGTATTGCAAGTTTACCTTCAAAATATGGAGTAGGTGATTTTGGTGCTGAAGCCTATCAATTTGTTGATATTTTGGCAAATATGAAAGTGAATATTTGGCAGGTTTTACCACTGAATCCATTGGGCTTTGGTAATTCGCCGTATCAACCATATTCATCTTTTGCGGGTGATGAGTTATATATTAGCTTAGATGAGTTAGTTAAAGATAAACTATTACAGGCTTCTGATTTAACCAATTTTAATGAATTTGCTTACCAAATTGAATATATTCAAGTTCGTGAGTTTAAGCAAAAATATCTAGTAAAAGCATACGAGAATTATTTAAAAAATAGTGAGCTGCAAAAGCAGTGTAAAGAGTTTGTGGCGAATAATAATTGGGTGTACAACTATGCTGTGTTTTTGACCTTAAAAAAACATAATCAATTACGCCAATGGAGTGATTGGCCACAAGAGCAAAAAGAGTGGATTAATGATAAAAAATTTGATTTAAATCCTTTTGAAGATAAAATTAATTATGAGCTATTTATCCAGTTTATTTTCCAAAAACAATGGCTTGAATTAAAAGCTTATGCTAATAGTAAAAATATTCAAATTATGGGTGATATTCCGATTTATCTGGGTTATGACTCATTAGATGTTTGGCAGAATCAAGATATGTTTTTACTTGATGAAAATGGACAACCAAGCTTTATTGCTGGTGTGCCACCAGATTATTTTTCAGCAACAGGTCAGCGCTGGGGTAATCCCATTTACAATTGGGATAAACTAGAACAGACTGGTTTTGAATTTTGGTTAACTCGCCTAAAAATTAATAGCAAAATGTATGATATTGTGCGCATTGATCATTTCCGTGCCTTTGATACTTATTGGAAGATACCTGCAAGTTGTCCAACGGCGATTGAAGGAGAGTGGGTTGAAGCTCCAGGCTATAAATTATTTGATGCTATTTATAAAGCAATGCCAGAGATAAAGATTGTGGTTGAAGATTTAGGTGATTTACGTCCTGAGGTTTTGGAACTACGTGATCATTATAAATTGCCAGGAATGAATGTTTTCCAATTTGTTTATCAAATTAATGGTAACAATGATGTACTTAGAAACACTAAAAATACAATTGTTTACACTGGTACTCATGATAATGAAACTTTAATGGGTTGGTACTTTGGTCTAAGTAATTGGAAGCGTAAACAGCTTAAGAAACAATTTAAAGCAAATGATTTTACGATAAAAAATAAATTTATCAAAGCAATATTAGGCTATAAAGCAGATTACACAGTGTTTCCTGTACAAGATTTAGTGGGCTATGGTAATAGTGCGCGCATCAATTTCCCCGGTAAAATTGGCTCACCAAATTGGGAGTGGAAGCTTGCTGATTTTACTTTATTAAATGCAATGGTTGATTGGTTTGCAAAACAAGTTACCCAAAATAAACGATAGTTTCAAATACTATATGCAAGATGCTATCAGCAAATTATGTTGCTTCATAGTTTTATTATTATGCATAGAATCAAGCTTTGCTTTGAATAATAATTTCAAATTGCAATTAGGAGATCTGCTGTTTCAAGACAGTAATTGCGGTAAATTTTGTGATAGTATCAATAGTGCAACAATTGGTTGTGATAAGACATTTGTTTCACATGTAGCTATGGTGGTAAAGACTAATCCTGATACCATAATTGAAGCAACATTATCAGGCGTTAAAGAAACTTCGTTAAATAGTTTTCTAGAGCAAAGTGTAGATAAAAATAATCATCCTCGAGTAATGGTAGGAAGATTATCACCAACATATAAAGCGTTGATTCCATCAGCAATTAGGTATGCTGAAAGTCAAATTGGTAAACCGTATAATCAAACATTTGTTGCTAATGATGGACAGAGTTTTTATTGTTCAGAGTTAATTGAACGAGCATTTTATTATGCAGGTGATAAGCAAACAGTATTTCCACTTCGACCAATGAACTTTAATGACTTATATACAGGAAAGCCGTCAGTTATCTGGCAACAATATTTTGAAGCATTAAATGAATCAATTCCTCAGAATAAACTTGGTACTAATCCAGGTATGATGTCGCGTGAGAGTTTTGTTACGATTATTTATAAATATGGCGAATTAAGAACCAAATAATTTTAGAAAAAATAGAGAGATTATTATGATGGACATTACAGAGTTATTAGCTTTTGGGGTAAAAAATAAAGCTTCAGATTTACATCTATCTAGTGGATTGCCACCGATGTTACGTGTAAATGGTGAGATTCGTAAAATTAATTTACCACCACTTGATGCCAATACTATCAAAAAAATGGCATATGATGTGATGAATGACAATAATCGTAAGATTTTTGAGCAGCGTTTGGAGGTGGATTTCGCTTTTGAAATACCAAATTTAGCTCGTTTTCGTGCCAATATATTTATGCAGACGCGTGGTGTTGGCGCTGTGTTTCGTACAATTCCATCAAAGATTTTGACTCTTGATGAATTAAATGCACCTAAAATATTTAAAGATATATCGCAGTATAGCAAGGGTATGGTTCTGGTAACTGGTCCAACAGGTTCTGGTAAATCAACGACTTTAGCTGGGATGATTGATTTTATCAATGAGAGTGATTATCAACATATCTTAACAGTAGAAGATCCTGTCGAGTTTGTTCATGAGAGTAAGCGTTCATTAGTCAATCAGCGTGAATTATCTACCCATACTCATAGCTTTGCTAATGCACTGAAGTCAGCTCTTCGTGAAGATCCTGATACTATTCTTGTTGGTGAGATGCGTGATTTAGAAACGATTAGTTTAGCTCTGACTGCTGCAGAAACAGGGCATTTGGTATTTGGTACGCTACATACTTCATCTGCTGCTAAAACTATTGACCGTGTAATTGATGTATTCCCAGCTGCTGAAAAAGAAATGGTGCGGATTATGTTATCTGAAAGTTTACGTGCAGTTATTTCACAGGTACTTGTGAAGAATAAAGAAGGTAATGGTCGTGTAGCTTGTCATGAGATTATGATTGTAAATTCTGGTATTAAGAATCTAATTCGTGAAAATAAAGTTTCGCAAATTAACTCAATGATTCAAACAGGGCAACAATATGGTATGCAAACGATGGATCAAAGTTTATTAAAAGCATTAAAAGCTGGACTAATTAGCATTGAAACTGCTACGCCATATATTACACAAAAAGAACTGTTCATGGAATTTAAGCGTGGAGCAGCATTATGATACAAGTTGGAATGATCTGCGAAATAAATAGTGCCAAGATATTCATGCAACATTTCTTAAAACGAGCTATTGAAGTTGGTGCTGATGATACATTTATCATTACTAATTTTTCGCCTTCTTTTAAAATAGATGGATTTGTAACACCTCAATTTACCGAGAGATTAACTGCTGAACAAGCTAAGCTACTAGTTTATTCAATCATGAATGATCACCAACGCAAAATTTACGATGCAGAAAAAGAATGTAATTTTGCTATAGCAATTGGTAGTGAGGGACGCTTTAGGGTGAATGCTTATCTAGAGCAAGGTAAATGTGCGATGGTATTACGTAAAATTAATACTAAAGTGCCGACGCTACAAGATTTAAAATTGCCAGGCATTCTTGCAGATATTGCAATGGAGCGTAAAGGCTTGGTATTAGTGATCGGTATGACTGGCTCAGGTAAATCGACAACTCTTGCTGCAATGCTTGATCATCGTAATAAAAACTCAAGAGGTCATATATTATCGATTGAAGACCCTGTTGAGTTTGTGCATAAGCATCAAAATTGTATTGTGTCGCAACGTGAGGTTGGGGTAGATACTGATTCATGGCATAATGCAATTAAATCAGCACTTCGTCAAGCACCAAATGTTGTATTGATCGGTGAGATTCGTGATGAAGAAGCGATGGAATATGCATTACAATTTGCCGAAACTGGTCATTTATGTGTAGCTACAATTCATGCGACCAATGCGACACAGGCAATTGAGCGTGTGATTAATTTATTCCCAAGCGAGAAACATCATCAGGTATATATGAATTTGGCGCTAAATCTAAAAGCAATTGTTGGGCAGCGCTTAATTCCATTACAATCAGGTAAAGGTCGAGCAGCCGCAATTGAAATCATGATGAATACATCAACTATTGCTGATTATATCTTTAAGCAGCAGCCTGATGAAATTAAAGCAATTATGGCAAAATCAACAGATTCAGGTATGAAAACATTCGACCAAGCATTATTTGATTTATATGAAGAAAATAAAATTAGTTATGAAGAGGCGTTAAAAAACTCTGACAGTATGACTGATTTGAAAATGCGTATAAAACTTGATAGTAAGCGTGGCGAAGAAGTCGGTATAAAAAATGATTCAGTTACTCCATCTATGGCAGATCTGAAGATTTTGTAAATTATTTAAACATGTATTTTTGAGAAAATGAGTAAATTATGAATGAAATATTAGCAAATGTGAATACTATAGGCACATTGTTTTTTATTGTTTTAGCTATTGCGGTGGTTTGCTTCCTATCGTTGTTTACTGTTTCTCAGCAACGAGTTGCAGTAATCGAAAGGTTCGGTAAATTTAATCGTTTGGCATCTGCTGGTTTAAATTTTAAAATTCCATTTATTGAAACTATTCGTCAATATGCAGATTTGCAAATTGTGCAATTAAATGTACAAACTAATACCAAAACTAAAGATAACGTTACACTTGAAATAATTACTTCTGTACAGATTAAGATAAATACTGATAATCAAAATAATATTTATAATGCGATTTATCAGTTGTCTAATCCTAATGAACAAATTCGTAGCTATGTCTTTGATATAGTTAGGGCAAAAGTACCGAGTATGACGCTTGATAATGTTTATGAAAATAAAGATGTTATTGCTCAAGAAATAGAGAGTTCATTAGCTTCACAAATGGCGGCTTTTGGATATACAGTTGTTAAATCTTTAGTTACTGATGTTCGTCCTGATCAACGTGTATTAGATGCGATGAATCAAATTAATGAACAGGCTCGTTTGCGTGACGCAGCACAATCTAAAGCCGAGGCAGATAAAATTATCTTGGTGAAGAAAGCCGAAGCAGAATCTGAAGCAATGAAATTATCTGGTAAAGGTATTGCAGATCAGCGTAAAGAAATTATTAATGGCTTAAAGGATTCTGTTGCTGAGTTGCGCGATGTATTAGGGCATAACGTAAAAGCAACTGAGGTTATGCAATTAGTTTTGATTACGCAGTATTTTGATGCTTTAAAAGAGATTGGTGCGAATAGTAAAACTAATACGCTACTTCTTCCACACACACCAAGTGGCATGCAGTCATTGGTTGAGCAAATGTTAAGCGCAGATTTAACTAGTCATGCATCAGATGGCAGTAAATAATTACTCCAAGAAGAATTACTGTTGCATAAATTAGCATAAATAAAAATATTTACTACTTTATAGCGTAAATGTTGCGATGCAAGATACACGGATTAACCATAAATTAATATAATACTATGTACTAATTTAATTAACTCTGTGTTTTATATTCCTTTCTATACTAGCATTATTTAGCTAAACTTATATAGTCAAAAAGAGATGTCATCATAGCACTTCGGTGGGTTATTATTGTACAACTAAATGTAACCCACTCTTAGAGGAACTGCAATGGATAACAAATCTAGTCAGAATCAATCAAATAATAAAATAACTTTCTTAGCTATATTAGCTGTATCCTCTGGTTTCTTCTTTTATTTCTACGAATATATATTAAGAATTTCGCCATCGGTTATGGAAGATGAGCTTATGGCTAAATTCCAGGTTGGTGCTGCGGCGTTTGGTGCAATGAGTGTTTGGTACTACTACGCTTATACGCCTATGCAATTAATTGTTGGTACTATTGTAGATAAAATTAAAATTAAATATGTTTTATCTATCGCTGCTTTACTTTGTGGATTTGGTACATTCTTTATTTCAATGTCAGATTCTTTTGCTCTAGCTTGTACTGGGCGTTTCCTTCAGGGGCTTGGTTCAGCTTTTGCTTGGGTTGGAATTATGAAGTTAGCTTCAATGTTCTTACCTGATAAATATTTTGGTGCAGTTTCTGGTTATGGCTCTGCATTGGGGTTTCTTGGGGCTGCTGCTGGGCAAATGACTATCGGTCATGTTGTTGCAACTGTTGGGTGGTACGAAGTGCTTCATATTCTAGCTATAGCAGGTATCCCATTAGCAATTATTATTTTCACTCTTATTACAGTTGGTAGTAAAGGTCGTAACACACAAGAAGTTAATGCTACGGCAGAATCTTCAGTAATCAAGGACTTTTTTACTGTTTTAAAAAATCCATATATTTGGATAGCTGGTATTATTGCAGAATTAATGTTTTTACCAACTACAGTATTTGCTGAATTATGGGGCGTGAGTTATTTCAGAACCGTATATAATTTTTCGATAGAGCAAGCAAGTAACGTTTCATCAATGATTTTCTTTGGTTGGGCGATAGGTTCAATTATTGTTGGGTCATTATCAATCAAAGTTAGAACTAGTATTTTATTAAGAGTTGGTTCATTTATTTCAATATTTGTTGCATTGATGATGTTATACCTACCGATGAATTACTATGCTTTATGTGCTGCATGTATTGCATTTGGCGCCTTCTCGTCTATTGAGGTGCTGACATTTGCAATGGGAATGAGCGTGGTTGAAAATCGCCTAGCTGGTACAGCAGTTGCGCTAGTAAATTTCTTGTGTATGTCTAGTGGGATGTTATTCCAAGGTCTACCTGGTAAGTTTCTAGAATTAGCTTGGGATGGTGCAAAAAATGCTGAAGGCACTCCAATATATTCAGTTAGTGATTATAAACAAGCGGTAACTATTATTCCAATTGCATTGGTATTATGTTTTATTATCACTTTATTTGTTGATGATAAAAATAAACGAATTAAATTATTTAGTAAAAAATAAGATACTTATAGTTTAGTTGGTTGATGTTATAGCAATAAATCTATTTTTATTATCAAGAGATATGGTATCGGTTAATTTGTAGTTAATTTCAGATTTAAATATTGGACCATCATAAACAAGAGTGTGATATTCGCCATTTTCTCCGCAAATATCAATGTTTGTATGGTCTAATATTTTTTCATTTAAGTCAGTTCCAAGAATTTCCTTGGGCAAATATTGTGTGTCGATATTGACTATAGCGGCTTTAAATTCTAGCTCGATAAACTCTTTAATTATTTTCTCTGGTTGCATATTCCACAAGGGAAATATTGCACGGTTGCTAATTGTTGTTCTCTTTTCTTTCGAAGTTCTTGTAAGTGAATATCACCAAACGCGATATGTAAGATATTTTCTGATGTGCACCATTCTAAAAATGCGCGCATCTTATTGTGATATGATTTACTATCGGTATAGTAAATAGTATGTAGATATATCCCAATTTTTTCAGATTGTTGCGCAATAATAGATTTTTCTATCATGTGCATACCAATATATTCTTTTCCATCAGTATGTTTAAATAGTATGGACAGTAAACCGACTACTTGATATTTTGAGTTGTTAAGTAATTTATATAGAGTAAGAGCACTATCTTTGCCACCACTCCATGAGACAATTACTTTTTCTCTATTCACGTAAATTAGTTTGCAGGTATATCAGCGAATTTTTTGCCAGTTAATTTATCATATTGCTCATTTAAGGTATTGTACTTAGCTACTAAATTAGCATGGTCTTCTGGGCTAGAGTTATTATCAATCATATTGCGAACAGCACCAATTTGCATTTCTAATGATTTAGCTGTTGGTGTACCACTATATAAAGATGCATAATAATTAGCCATTGGATAATTAAGCGCTTTGGTGTAAAGTCCAACTATACCAATATAAGCGGAAAGCGGCGGATTATCATAGCTAAGTGCTTTTTGATATAAATTTAGTGCATCACCATATTTTTCAGTTGCAGCTAAACAATATGCATAATCACTGTATATAGTTGGTTGTAACTTAGTATCGCTATTGCTAAAAGCTTTATTATAAAATGGAATTGCTGAATTAATATCATATTTGCGATTACATAAGAAATTTGCATATTTAAGTTCAATTTTGCTATCGTTTGGCTTCATATTTAATGCGATCTGATATTCTTCTTGAGCAATATCAACTGATGGTGTGCTCGCAAAATAATCAGCACGCGCTAAGTGTAAATTAACATTTTGTGGCTGATAAACTATGGCATTATTTAAGTCTTTAATTGTCATTTTACTAGCTTGTTCTTCAGTAATTATTGGTGTATTCAAATCATATGTAGTTGCACATCCAAATAGTGTAATTGTAAGTATACTGATTAAAGTATTTTTCATTCTATCAAGCCTTTAGTTAGATTTGTTTAATTGATCTAAAATATTTTGAATGGTTTGTTTAAAATCATTAAGTTGTTGTTGCTTTGTTTTGCTGTCATTTAAACCATTTATGACAAACGATACGCTATACACATTACCTTTTTGATTAATGAAATATCCAGAGTAAGCTTTCACGTCTGACAGTGTACCAGTTTTCACAAATAACATATTTGAATAATTGATAAATTCACGTGATAAGGTGCTTTGATTATTTCCTGGTGTTGGTAAACTTTGGAGTACCAAATCCTTATTCGGGCTACTATATAAATTATTTAATAATTGAATCATATGCTCAGTCGTTAATTTCTCGTGACGGGATAACCCAGAGCCATTTTCTAAACTATGTTGATTTAATTCATTAAACTTAAACTCTTTATTTAATGTGTCTAAATAACTTGTTTTTGATTGAGTGTATGTCGTTGGAGTGCTTTCATTGTTACGCGTCATGAAAATTGTTTTAGCGTATAAGTTATTACTTTGTTGGTTCATTGTATAAATGATTGCGCCTAGGCTTTCAGAGTATTTGGTGCTCGCAAATGTGATTGTACTCTCAGGCAATTGATTGGCAATGATTGAGTTATATTGGATGCTTGATTGAGATAAAATCTTAGCAATTGCATTGTTGTCATAAAGTTTATTATTTGGAATATAAACGGTCATATCTTTGCCCGTACAACTATAAGGAATTGTTCCGCTTGGATACAGAGTTTTTTGATTAGCACTTATAGTAATAAAAGTATCAGGATATGGACAGGCAGCATTAACTTTAGTATCTACGTTTAATCTATTGCTATTAATGGTGTAATCTAATACTTGAGGATTAGCAAAAGTAACTTTATTGGCATTGTTTAAATTGATACTGACTCTAGTTAAGCCTTGATTGATTAATAAGCCACTTGGTTCAGCTGAATATTCGGCAAAAGGCTCAGGGTATAATTCACTATTCTTTGTTTGGTCGCGAAAATATTGATTAGAATAAATTACATTGCCAGTAATCTTATTTATCTTTAGTGTCGCAATTGCCGCAGCTAATTCATCGGCTGATAAATTTGGGTCACCGCCACCAATTATAATTAAATCACCATTTAGAACTCCACTCTCAATTGTGCCAGTGTAGCCAACTCTAGTTTGCCATCTAAAATCCGCACCAAGACGCTGTAAACCCACATAGGTAGTTACTAATTTCATGTTTGAGGCAATTAATCGAGGGGTATTAGCTTTATAGTCTAACACAGGTTTTTGACTACTAATGTCATATACGCTAATTGAGGTGTTGTTAGCGATGTCTTGAGGGATGTTTATATTTAGGGCAAATGACTTAAGAGAGAAGAATGAGATTGAAAGAAGTATAAGAGATTTATTTATTTTTGGCACGTTCTAACCTTTTTTGATTTGGGGATTTGAGTAATGGGCGATATATCTCAATGCGGTCATTGTTTTTGATAACATAGTTATCGATTTCATAAATACGTTTACCGAATACGCCAACAGCAAGATTTGTAATGTCAATTTCTGGATGCTTTTCTAGAATGCTAGATGATTTTATTGCATCGATGATTTTGCTATTTTTAGGAGTTGTGATTTTTAAAATATCTTGCTGCTTTTCAGTTGCGTAGGCTATTTCGATATTTATTGTCATTTGTAAATCTCGTGAGCTTTTTTGACAAAGGCATCAACTATGCTTTTTATTACAATTTCAAAAACTTTGCCAATTACTTTTTCAATTATAATATTGTTAAATTGATAGTTTAAATTAAATTCAATTTTACAACCTGACTCACCAAGTGGAGTGAATTGCCAATAACCATGAAGTTCTTTAAATGGTCCATCAACTAAACTCATGTCAATGCGGTTATGTGGAGTGTTGATATTTTTTGTTGTGAAGTGAGTTGATACTTTTAAGTAAGAGATGTCTACGCGACCAATTATTTCATTGCCATTATTTTGTATGACTTTTGAACTAGGGCACCAAGGTAAATAATGCTTGTAGTTTTCAATATCACTTACCAAGTTAAACATTTGTTCACAGCTAAATGGTGTGATAACAGACTTATTGATTTTTAACATGTCTTTTTGCAAGCAACTAAATAATTGATATCAGTATCGTTACTTAATTTTGCGCTATAATCAATCGGATTATATGTGATACCTTTAATATCAATCAGTTCTAGGTTATGCTTAACAAGCATTTTTCTTAAATCAGCTGGTGTAATAAACTTACTGTATTCGTGAGTACCTTTAGGGACTAAATTACAAATGTATTCAGCTGCAACTATACCTAGTAAATAACTTTTTACATTTTTGTTTAATGTTGAGAAGAAAGCAACACCATCTTTTTTAAGTAATTTTGCTGCTTGTTCAATAATATATTCTGGATCAGGTACGTGCTCGAGCATTTCCATACAAGTAATGACATCAAATTGATCATTTTGCTTAGCAAATTCACCTAATTCAATGCATTGATAATCAACTTCAAGATTGCTTTCATATAAATGAAGTTTAGCAACTTCAATCGATTGTGGAGCAAGGTCAATTGCAGTTACATTAGCTTTTTCTTTTGCTAGGCTTTCACTTAATATCCCACCACCACAGCCGATATCTAAGATATTTTTGTTTTTTAGATTAACATGAGACTTGACGAATTGGACACGGCATGGATTGATGTGGTGCAATGTTTTAAGTGTTCCATCAACATCCCACCACTCGTGGGCAAGGCTATTAAATTTATCAATTTCAGCTTGTGAGAAAGCCATAGATTAAATATCCTGACTATTATTTGAAGATAATTGGCGACTGATTGTATTTAATAAATCATCACCAAATTTATTCATTTTTTTCTCTAAATCAGCAACATCAGCAGAGAATTTATTAAATCCCATATATGCTGGAATCGCAACGAATAGACCAATCGCTGTTGCAATTAATGCTTCTGCAATACCAGGAGCTACAGTTGATAGAGTTGCTTGACCAGCATTACCTAAACCAATGAAAGCATTCATGATACCCCATACAGTTCCAAGTAATCCAATGTATGGACTAACTGAACCAAATGTTGCTAGAGTTGATAGTTTATTCTCGTAATTATTTAATTCTTCTTCAACTGTTGCAGCTAATGAACGTTCAATATTTGCAATGATATCTTCTTTATTTTTTATACCATTTTTATTCAAACGGTTATATTCGCTTAAACCTTCATAAAACATTTGTGAAGTTGATACACGTTTTGTGTTCATTATTGAATTGTATAGTGCTGAGAAATTACGATTAGTTTGATACAGCTGATTAAATTTTTTTGTTTCACTCTTAACTTTGCTTAAAGTCATGAATTTGCTAATAATAATTCCCCAAGAAATTACCGAGAAAATACCTAAAATTAGCATGATAAGTTGAACTTCGAACGATGCGTTTGCAATAAGTGAAGTTATTGACATTTGTTCCATTGAGTACGAGCTTCTTAAAAATTATATAATGACTATATTATAACACTTGTGTTTATTGAGATAAATTAAATTGTAATTGAACTAATTGTTCTAAACTATGCTCTAATAGCTTGCTTAATTGTTGGAATAGAAAGATTTTTTTTGTGCGTGATAGAGTAGTCACTAATTTTATGTAGTAGGCTAATTATTTCACCTAAATTACGATTGGTATGATTAATTAGATATTTGGTTTCTGCATTGTCAATTCTTAGCCCAATTTTATTTGCATAACTAGTTGCTGCATCAATTAACATGTCATCGCTTGGATTATTTAAGTGAAATACCACACCAGAATGGATTCTGGTTTTCAAATCTTCTCGAAGTTTGGTATGGTTTAAATTTTCTTTAGAGCTAGTTAAAAGGGCATTATCTAAATTACTTAATTTAATTAGGTTGAATAACTTAAATATCGAGTCTTGCGTTTCTTCATCAGCGTAATCAATATTGTCAATCGCAATATATTTATAAGTGTCTAAATCAATATCATAAATAGAAAACGCTTTTAAATCATCTATAGTCAAATATATTGCGTTATTTGATAGCTTATTAGCTTGATTAACCCATGATTTAAGCAGGTGGGTTTTACCTGAGTTATGTTCACCAAAGATATGCGTGAATTGATTTATTCTATTACGTAGGCTCTCAAACATAGCTTCATTGTTTAGAGGTATGAAGTTATCAAATTCACACTCTTGATTAAATAAATCCAATAAAGCTTGTTGTAATTCTGGCATTATCAATTTTTATAATAGTTAGTGCTTTTATAGTAAGTATAGATATGCTTTACTAGCACTACTGCAATGGTTGAAAGAGGTAGCGCAAGTAATACACCAACTATACCAAATAACTTACCTAATACCATTAGAGATAATATGATCATAATTGGATTTAAACCTATTTTGCCACCAACCAAGAATGGCGTAACTAATCCACCTTCAAGCATATGTCCAACAGCAAATACAATGAAAACACCAATCATGCTTGCATCTTGTAATTGTGCAATACTAATTACCATGGAAATTAAAAATCCAGATAAAACACCTAGATAAGGAATAAAGACTAATAATCCAGTGATAATACCAATTGCTGCACCAGATGGTAATTTAGCTATGGTTAAGCCAATCCCATAGTATGCAGCCATGACAATCATAACAGATAGTTGACCACGTAAATAAGATGATAACATTACATCAACATCGTGAAATAAGCTGGTTACCGATTTTACAAATGATCTTGGGATTAAATCAGACGCAGAATTAATTACATTACTCCAGTTAAGTATAGAGTAAAAAAGTGCGAATGGAATTAAAACAATAAATACCACTATCTCTATCAAGATCATTCCATTTTGAGCGATGTTTTGAACTAAATCTAAATTATTAACAATGCGACTTTGTTGAGCTGCAAGCATAGTTTTGAAACTGTTGTAGTCTATATTTAAATGCGTGCCTAAATGTTGATTGATTGTCACGAGCACGTGAGAGTTTATAATTGTTATTATTTGAGGGGTGTTATCAACTACTTCGAGTAATTCAGATGCAATCATTGGAATCAAAAATACTGGTATTGCGATGAATATCAGTAGTATTAGAATTGAAAAGGCGAGCGCACTATACTTTCTTTTTATATTAAATTTCTTCTCAAGCTTCAGTACTAATGGATTCAAAATATAAGCTAATATAAGTGCAATGATAAATGGCGTTAATACTTTACCGACTAACACCATGATTGCAAATATACCAACAGCGGCTATTAGTATGGAAAGTAGTGCTTTAAACTTTAATGGAGATGTTCTCATCGAGTATGTCTTTAATATTATTGATAATAATCGATGATTATACTACACTTGAGAAGTGCTTATTTATGCGTATTATTTGTCTAGACGTATCCAATAGCATGGAGAGTTATTTTACCGAGTGAATTTTAATTATTTTCTTGGTGTCAAACTCTTTGATACTTTCATTACATCCAGATGAACATTTACTGCATCCGCTAGAGCAATCGCTTTGCTTATTGAAGAAAATATTTCTACCAAGATACAAAAATGCACCAGACACGCAAATTAATATTGTTATTATTTCAAAAATGTGTTCCATGATTTTTCCAATTAATTCATGATATAACTAGTTATTTTGAATACTACAAAAGACATCATATAAGCTAGAGTGATTTGATAAATAAACATAAGTATTGGCCATTTCCAACTGTTTGTCTCGCGTTTAACTACTGCTAATGTAGACATACATTGTGGTGCAAATACATACCATGTAATAAATGATAATGCTGTTGCTAATGACCATGAGTGTTGTAATGCAACTGCTAATCCATGCTCTATGATTTCTTCATTACCACTAAGTGAATATATTGTTGCAAGTACTGATACGACTACTTCTCTTGCTGCCATTCCAGGAATAAGAGCAACCACAATTTGCCAGTTAAATCCAATTGGTGTAAATAATGGCTCAGCAAATTTACCAATCATGCCAGCAATAGAATAATTAATTGCTGGAGATGTTGCGTCTATGGGTGCAGATGGAAATGAAGAGAGAAACCAAATGATAATCATTACTGATAATATAATTCCGCCAGCGCGCTTTAAAAATGATTTTGCTGGTTTAATTAATTCAATTGCAACATTGTATGGATTTGGCATTTTATAGCTTGGTAATTCTAAGATTAGTGGCTGTTTGTCTCCTTTTAGAATTGTTTTACGGAAAATAAATGCCATAATTAAAGCAAAAATTACCCCACCTGCAAATAATGCAAGCATTACTAGACCTTGTAAGTTAATAAAACCCAAAAAGAATTTACGTGGTATAAAGGCAGCAATTAATAGTGTATACACAGGTAATCTAGCTGAACAAGTCATTAATGGTGCTATCATTATTGTAATTAAGCGGTCTTTGCGGTTCTCAATGGTGCGAGTTGCCATGATGCCAGGGATTGCGCATGCAAAGCTTGATAGTAAGGGGATAAATGCGCGACCATGTAAACCTACGCCACCCATTAATTTATCCATGAGAAACGCAGCTCTTGCCATATATCCAGTATCTTCAAGCAGAATTATGAATAACGAAATGGTAAGAATTTGTGGGAGAAATACTACTACAGCACCGACACCAGCGATTATCCCATTAGCAATGAGGCTAACTAGCATACTATTCGGTGCTAGAGATAAAACATATTCTTGAACGCTATCAAAGATACCTTGAAGGAAGTCTTGTGGAACTGTTGCAATGGTAAATACGCCTTGGAACACCGTAAATAGTATTAAAAATAAAACAACTAAACCAAATACAGGGTGAAGTAGAAAGTTGTCAATTTTTTCTGTCCATTTAGATGGAGTACCTTTTTTGATTTCAATGCGAGTTAGAATATTATGAATTTCTTTGTGATATTCACGTAACTCTTCAGATGTTGGCTCAACCCAATTGTTTTCTGCTTTAGTAACTCGTTTTTCAAAACTATCAATAGCTAAAACTAACTCATCAATCCCAAGCTTTTTAGTCGCAGTAGTCTCAATAATTGGCGCATCTAAGATTTGTGAAAGTAAATTTATATCGTAATTGTAACCATTAAGCTTTGCAATATCACTCATATTCATAGCAATGATTAATGGAATGTTAGTTTGTTTTAATTCCAGAATTAAGCGAAGGCATACCATTAAGTTTGTTGCATCAACTACAGCTAAGATTGCATCAACTTGCTGTTCTTCTTCAAATTGATTTAAGATTACATCGCGAGTAACTTTTTCATCTGGGCTTCTTGAACGTAGACTATATGTGCCGGGTAAATCAACAAGCGTGACTTTTTTGTTTGGTGTATTGAAATAACCGTGTTTCTTTTCTATAGTTACACCAGCATAGTTGGCAACTTTTTGTCTGCTTCCAGTTAAAGCATTAAATAGTGCGGTTTTTCCGCAGTTTGGTTTACCAACCAATGCTATGCGTAAGTTTGTATGTGACATATTAAATCTTATTTACCAAAATTGTATTTGCTTCATTACGGCGAATGGCAACTATTACACCAGTATCTTCAAGTCGAATTGCAATAGGGTCTTTATTAATTAAGCCGAAATGCAAAACCTTAACTTTGATATTTTCCATTATACCCATCTCAATTAAGCGCCGCTCTAATTCGCCGTACTCAAGATCAATCCTATTTTCTAATAGTGATTCATCTATTTTATTAATGATAGCGATATCATTTTTATTGAGTTTGGATAGGGTGATCTG
>RXKI01000132.1:2101-7701 GCA_003962895.1 Neisseriaceae bacterium | reverse complement strand
TCTTTTGTACATATTTTACAGCTTACAAATGATAGATAAAGAATTAGAGATTTTACGCGACTTGGTTGCATTTAAATCAGTGACACCAGATGACGCGGGTAGTTTAGATTACATCGCAGATTTTGTGGAAAAATTAGGTGGTAAATCTACTCGAGTTGATAGAAATCAAACGACAAACTTAATTAGCGAAATCGGCACAGGTAATAAAATTTTTGCGTTTGCTGGGCATGTTGATGTAGTGCCAACTGGTGATGTAAGTTTATGGAAAAGTAGCAATCCATTTGAAGTTCATCAAGATGGAGATACTTTAATTGGTCGTGGTGTAGCTGATATGAAAGGCTCAATTGCTGCATTTATGGTTGCTTTAGCTGAATTTGTAAAGTCAGCAAGTTTCGATGACTATAAAATTATGCTATTAATTACCTCAGATGAAGAGGGTGATGCAACTGATGGAACACCATTGATTGTTGAATATTTAAAAAATAATAACATTCGTATTGATAATTGCGTAATTGGCGAGCCATCATGTACTGATAAATTAGGTGATGTAGTTAAAGTTGGGCGTCGAGGTTCTCTAACTGGTAATTTAACTATATTGGGTAAACAAGGACATATTGCATATCCGCATTTATGTGAGAATCCAATTCATACATTTGCACCAGCTTTGGCAGAAATTAGCCAAATTAAATGGGATAATGGAAATCAATACTTTCCACCAACAAGTTTACAGTTTGCTAATATCAATTCAGGTCTTGGGGTGAGCAATGTTATTCCAGGTAAGCTTACGTGTAATTTTAACTTTAGATACAATACAGAACACACACATAATGACTTACAACAAGTAATTGTAAAGATACTTGATAAACATAACTTGAAATATGAATTAACGTGGTCGCATTCAGCAAAACCATTTATGGCAAAAGTAGGTTCATTGGTTGGTAGTTTACATCAAGCAGTTAATAATGTCTGTGGTATAACTCCAGAAAATAAAACTGATGGTGGAACTTCGGATGGTCGTTTCTTAATTGATTGCTGTGATGAGATGCTTGAATTTGGATTAAGAAATAATAATATTCATCAGATAAATGAATCTATTCAAGTGCAAGAGCTAACTGATTTAACTAAAGTGTATTTAAATTTACTTCAGCTGGTTTTCAAGAAGTAATTAATTGAAATGTCTAGCTTTAAAATAACTTTAAATGATTTAAACGATACTCAAATATTGGCTAAAAAAATAGCTGATAGTATTGAGGTACCAATGATTGTAACTATGAATGGTGATCTTGGTGCTGGTAAAACTACTTTAGTTCGTGAAATTATTTTAGCACTTGGTGTTACAGGACGTGTAAAAAGCCCAACATTTACTTTGCTTGAAGAGTACGATATTAGTTTAGGTAAGGTTTTACACTTTGATTTGTATCGATTTGCTGACCCAGAAGAATGGTTAGACCTAGGCTTTGATGAATTATTGGATGGAAACAATTGTATAGCATTTATTGAATGGGCAGAGCGTGCTCAAGTGTTACTAAAGTGTACTGATTGGAAGATTGATATAAATGTAATTAATGAAAATATGCGTGAATTAAATATAAATGGACAAACAGATTTAGGTGAAAAATGTCTCAGAAAATTGATAAAAGCCGTCGAAGCCTCTTAAAAGCTGGATTGTTTTCAGGGCTAACGATATTAATTAAGCCAGTTATGTCTGATGATTTACTGGATAAATTGCTATTGGATGTTAATGATCAATCAAATAAAGCGCCAAACTCTGATAAATCGACAAGCAGTAAACCAAAATTACCAAATAACCAAATTATCTCGGTGCGCATTTGGCCATCGGATGTATATACGCGCCTGACGATTGAAGCCACTCATGAGATTAAAGCTAAATACTTTAATCTTCAAGACCCTCAGCGTTTCGTGATTGATATATTAAATTCTGAATTAAATGCAGTGCTAAAAAATTTAGCGAGTACATCATTTAATAATGATCCAATAATTAGTGGGATTAAGGTTGGTCAATTTGACCCAACTACAACGCGTATTGTGGTTTATGCAAAGCAAACAGTTCTTGCACAAACCCAAACGGCTAAACCAGTTTCACTTGATAATGTAAAGTATAAATATCGTTACATTTTTGATATGTATCCAGATGTAGCAATGCCAAATTCAGCTCAAAAAAGCGATAATTTAGATGACCAACTACTGGCATTTTTACAGTTAAATGCGGATAATAGTAAAACACCTGCGCAAGCACTAGCTAAAGACACCGCTCCTAAAACTTCACGGATGCAGCAAGTTCCAGTGATTAAAGAGCCTGTGAATGTAGTTACTGCGCCAACTGATAAAAAAGGTAAAGTCTTGGTTATGCTAGACCCTGGGCATGGTGGGGAAGATCCTGGTGCGATTAGTAAACATGGCTTAAAAGAAAAAGATGTAGTGCTAGATATAGGTATGCGGCTTAAAAAACTTATTGATAATAGTGCCACGATGAAAGCGCGAATGACGCGAAATCAAGATATCTTTATTCCATTGGGTACTCGTGTTGCTATTGCTCGTCGTGCTAAAGCTGATGTTTTTGTGTCAATTCATGCGGATTCTTTTACATCTTCTTCAGTTCAAGGCTCATCAGTTTTTATGCTCTCAGATAAGGGTGCAAGTAGTGCATTTGCTAAACTAATGGCACAAAATCAAAATGCGGCTGATTTGATCGGCGGTATGTCATTTCAAACTAATGATAAAGTTGTAAGCAAAATTTTATTAGATATGACACAGGGTGCTACGATGAGAAATAGTGCCAAACTTGGCCAGAGCATTTTATCCAAAATGGGTGAAATTAATAAACTTCATAGCGGTAAAGTGGAGGATGCTGGTTTCGCGGTATTAAAAGCTCCAGATATCCCATCAGTTTTGGTTGAGTCAGCGTTTTTGTCTAATCCAGCTGAAGCAGAAAAATTAAGCACGCCAAAATTCCGCCAAGAGGTCGCTGAGCAAATCTTTGCAGGGCTTCAGCTTTATATCAAAAAAAATGTTAATCTATCATGACGCGCATCATACTATTTAATAAACCTTGTGGTGTGATTAGTCAATTCTCGCCAAGTGACCCATATCAAACTCTGAAAGATTTTATCCCAATTACTAATGTTTACCCAGCAGGTAGATTAGATACTGATAGTGAAGGCTTAATGATATTGACGGATAATGGGCAAATTCAATCCAAAATTACAGAGCCTAAGCATAATAAATTTAAGACATATCTTGTACAGGTTGAAGGTTTGGCAGAAGAAAGCCAAATTGAGCAACTACGTAATGGCATTAAAATCGATGACTATTTTACAAAATCAGCTAATGTTGAGATAGTTGCAGATCCAGATTTGTGGGAACGTGTGCCATCAATTCGCTTCAGGAAGAATAAGCCAACATCATGGTTATCAATTTCAATAAGTGAAGGTAAAAACCGTCAAGTGCGTCGGATGACTGCAGCGGTTGGTTTGCCTACACTTAGATTAGTCCGCATATCAATTGGTGGCATTCAACTTGAGGATTTAGCGCTTGGCGAATATAAAGAAATTAGCCAACAAGAATTTATGGCAAAATTTTAAACTAGAATGATTAATTCAATAAACTTAAATGCAAATGACGATGATGTAATATCAGTTAGCCAGTTAAACAAAATGGCTAAATCTGTACTTGAAAATCATTTACCAATTGTTTGGGTTAAGGGCGAGGTTTCAGGACTAAAAAAATACGCACATTTGTATTTTGATTTAAAGGACGATTCGGCTAAAATTTCATGCGTAATGTTTGCTAAATTAGCTGGTATGGTTGATTTTGAATTTGATAATGGTACTAAAATTGAAGTTCGTGGGCGAGTAACGTTATATCCACAAAATGGTAGTTATCAAATTAATGTTGAGAGAATGCGCAAAGTTGGCCTTGGTGAACTTTGGGAAGCTTATAATAAATTAATTATTAAACTTCGTGAAGAAGGCTTGTTTGAAGCAAAATATAAAAAACCATTACCAATTATGCCTAAAGCAATCGGTGTCATTACTTCTAAAGAAGGTGCAGTAATTCGTGATGTTATAACTACATTAAAACGTCGCTCACCCCATATTCCAATTATTGTCTATCATAGTGCTGTGCAAGGCTCAGATTCAGCTATGCAAATTGCTCAAGCGATACGGATAGCTAATCAACGAAAAGATGTTGATGTGCTAATCATCTGCCGTGGTGGAGGTAGCATGGAAGATCTATGGAGTTTTAACGAAGAAATTGTAGCCCGCGAAGTATTTAGTAGTGAGTTACCAATAATAAGTGCTATTGGGCATGAAACCGATATCACGATTATTGATTTTGTTTCAGATTTACGTGCACCTACACCGACAGCAGCAGCTGAATTGGTTGTAAAGAGTTATGCTGATTGGCAACATCAAATTGATCGATATAAAAATAAGCTCAGTCAAAATATTGACTATTATATAAATAATTATCAACAAAAACTAGATTTACTTAAAGCTCAATTAACGCAGTATAGCCCAAGCAATAAATTAAAGCATCAACAACAATTATTGCAGCTTAAGAAAGAGAATTTACATAAAGCGTTTGGACAATTTATTCGTCAAAAAAAATGGCAGATTGAGGTTTTACAAAATAAACACTCTGGACTATTGCCAGATATATCCGAACATCGGGATAAATTAAATAATGCAAAAATTCGCCTTGAATCAAGTATGAAAATGTTTATTGCAAATCATACCGATAAATTGAATGAATATAAGCGTGTGCTAAATGCGGTTAGTCCAGATAAAGTATTACAACGAGGCTATTCAATTATCGAAGATTCTGAAGGTGTTATTATCCAGTCAGTTGCAAAGACTAAGCATCATGCTAAGGTAAATATTCAGTTTGTAGATGGTAAGGTTAGTGCCGTAATTGATAAAAAATTATTACCAGAACAGACTGAGTTAATATAGATAATTTCATATCGTTTTTGACACGCTGCACAATCATTATATTTTTAAAATCTTATGATGTGTGGTAACATCGGGGGATTTTGTTATGTGTTTTCACATTTAGTTTTTGATTAATGAGGTTTTATGCAGTTTGAGCAGTTTTCTAAATGGTTTTATTTAGGTATTGTCGGCGTTATTTTAGGAATTATTTTAATTCAAAAAAATAAGCAAGGCGGAAACAAGAATAAAACTCTTGAAAATGGTTACATGGTATTCATACTTGGGTTCGTGGGAATTATATCTGAGTTTACTGATTTTGCGACCGTATTAATGATTTTTTCGATCGTTGGCGGTTTGATTTTATTGGTAGATAAATTGTTTTGTGCTAAAAGACGCTCAGTAGATATGCCTAAACCACATTATGTACATTACGCACGTGAATTTTTCCCTGTTGTATTAGGGGTTTGGGTACTTAGGGCATTCTTGTTTGAAGCTTATCAAATTCCATCTAGCTCAATGAGGCCAGATTTGATTGTTGGTGATTTTATTTTAGTTAATAAATTTGATTACGGTATTAGAATGCCAGTTACTAATAATGTTGTAATACCAGTTCATTCTGTTAGTCGTGGTGATGTGGTAGTGTTT
>RXKI01000132.1:0-2051 GCA_003962895.1 Neisseriaceae bacterium | reverse complement strand
TAGAGATTTAATTAAACGTGTAATTGGTTTACCTGGGGATAAGATTATTTATTCAAATAAGGGTTTGACGATTAATGGTGAAAAATTAGATTACACACCAGATGGCTCATATGATTACAATGAAGCAACACCATCAGGTGACATGATGATACATACTAGCAGGTATTTAGAGGATTTAACAGGTGATGTGCATCCTATAATAACAATGGGTCAATTCCCACCAGTATTTGAAGATAAGGTTTTAGATTTCCCACATAAAGAAAATTGTAGCTATAATGATTCAGGTTTTACTTGTACGGTGCCAGAAGGTAGTTACTTTATGATGGGAGATAATCGCGATAATAGTTTCGATAGTAGGTATTGGGGGTTTGTGCCTGAAAATGCAATACTTGGTAGGGCTATTTACGTTTGGATGAATTTCCGTGATTTATCACGAGTTGGAACTAAGATTAAATAATTATGAGTAGTTTGTCAAATTTAGAGTCTTTATTAGGCTATCGATTTAATAGTATCAGATTGCTACGTCAAGCATTAACACATCGTAGCTATGGTCGTACGAATAATGAGCGACTAGAATTTGTTGGTGATGGTATTTTAGATTGCGTAATTGCGTTAAATTTATTTGATTATTATGCAGATTTACCAGAGGGGCAGCTATCTAAGATGCGAGCTGCAATTGTGAATCAAGATAGCTTATTGGATATTGCCAAAACTTTAGATTTAGGTAGCTATCTGTATTTAGGTGATGGTGAATTAAAAAGTGGTGGGAAATCACGTCCATCAATTTTAGCAGATGCGCTAGAAGCAATATTTGCGGCAGTGATGCTCGATAGTAGCTTTACAAATGCGCGTTATGTAATTGAGAGATTGTTCAGCCATAAAATTCGTAGTCAAGAGTCTTCGAGCATTACTGATTATAAAACTCAGCTTCAAGAGTATTTGCAATCAAAACGACTGCCATTACCAAGTTATCAAATTGTGTCTTCATCAGGACCTGAGCACGATATGTTATTTACTATTGAATGTTCGATTGAGAAGCCTGAATATAAATCATGGGGTGAAGGACGTGGCAAGAAACAAGCTAGCCAGAATGCTGCACAAAATTTATTAGAACTATTGAAAGAACATGACTTTAATGATTAATGAAGAAAAGAATCATCTTAATAAAGCCACTTTTTGTGGCTTTATTTCAATTATAGGTCGTCCAAATGTTGGTAAGTCAACTTTGATGAATCACTTAATTGGGCAGAAAATTAGTATTACATCTCGTAAACCACAAACAACTAGACACAAAGTTACTGGGGTTTATACCAAAGATAACGTTCAATTTATATTCGTTGATACACCTGGATTTCAAAAGCTCAATCTAAATAACCTAAATAAAGCATTAAACCAGAGTGTGGTGAATACCTTAAATGATGTGGATATTATTGTTTATGTGGTTGAGGCTGGGATATTTAATGCTGGTGATTTGGAGGTGTTAAATCTTCTGCCGAAAAACCATCAAAATGTATTTTTGGTAGTTAATAAGCAAGATAAAATAAAAAATAAAGCTGAATTAAATGAATTCGTAACTGGTGTTTCAAGAAAATTTCCATTTAAAAAAGTAATTACTGTTGCAGCAAAACATAATACTGGTACTAGTGAGATGCTTGACAGTTTAGCTATTAATTTACCAGAGAGTGTTTTACTTTACCCTGAAGATCAATTAACGGATAAAAGCAATTCATTTATGGCAAGTGAAATTATCCGTGAAAAATTATTTAGATCTCTTGGTGAAGAGTTGCCATATAGTTTAATGGTTGATATTGATAAATTTGAGGCAACAAGTAAACTTACTAAAATATTTGCAACAATTGTGGTTGATCGAGATAATCAAAAGCCTATTATCATTGGTAAAGGTGGCGAAAAACTAAAAAAAATATCTATTGAGTCAAGGTTAGATATGGAGAATTTATTCGGTACAAAAGTACATTTAGAAATCTGGGTAAAAGTTAAAAAAGGTTTTGCAGATGAGTTGAAATTTTTGCAACAATTTGAGTAATTAATAA
>RXKI01000111.1 GCA_003962895.1 Neisseriaceae bacterium | reverse complement strand
CAGGCTCCCAATACAAACCCCAGTAAATAAATTACTGGGGTTTTGCTTTTTATGCACAGAATATCATGCATAGTCAACTTAGTAAATAATAAAAGTAGGTGTCATATATTATATGTAGAATAATTAACCAATACCTTTTGTTTAGTTAATAAGGTTCATGCGTAGATTAGTAATATAAATTATTGTTAAAATCTAGGTATGACCCATCCATAATTACTAATTTGTTATAATAAGTTGTTTTTAAATAAAGTTCATTTGAGTAAATAATATGTCTAAAATTTTATCGATTCAATCTCATGTCGCATATGGATATGTAGGTAATAGAGCTGCGGTTTTCCCCTTGCAAAGACTTGGTAATGAGGTTGTTGTAGTCAATACCGTGCAGTTTTCCAACCATACAGGGTATGGCGATTGGACTGGTGATATTATGTCAATTGAGCACATTGATAATATTTTTATTGGACTACAAAAGCGTGATGTATTTAAAAATTTGGATGCTATGCTTACTGGCTACATCGGCGATAGTCAATTAGGCAAAATTTTGTTGAAATGGCTACAAATTATAAAAAAAGAAAATAGCAGATTAATTTATTGCTGTGACCCAGTTATTGGTGATGTTGGTCGTGGGGTTTTTGTAAAGCTTGGCATACCAGAGTTTTTTATGAATCATGCTATCAAAGATGCAGATATTTTGACGCCAAACCAATTTGAGCTCGAGTATCTAACGCAAATTAAGATTAATAATATTAACGATGCACTAGCAGCTTGTCAGAGTCTTCACGATAAAGGTATAAAAGTTGTATTAGTAACTAGTCTTGAATGTGATGAAGACACAAAAAATTCTAAGATTGCGATGCTTGTTTCCACAACTAATGAAAAATATTTAATTAAAACACCAAAGATATCGTTACCAATCTCACCAAATGGTTCAGGTGATATGACTGCCGCATTGTTTTTGGCTAAATACCTTGAAACTAAAGATTTGAAATTGACGCTAGAATATGTTGCCTCTGCCGTGTATGGTGTGTTTGAGATAACTAAACAAAAAGAGCAACGAGAGCTTGCAATTATAGCTGCGCAAGAGCAGCTTATTAATCCTACAAATACATTTAAAGCGATAAGCTTATGAAAATAGAATTACGTAAAACAACTGTATCTGATTTAGATTTTGTCTTAGCGGCAGAATCACACCCAGAAAATTGTAATTATGTTTATCAATGGTCATATGATGAGCATGTATCATCATTATCAGATAATAATCTTCGCCATTACGTTGTTGAATCAAATAATGAATTACTTGGATATGTGATTTTGGATCAAGTAAATGATAGGAGTGGATCAATTAATCTTCGCCGATTGGTAGTGACTAAAAAGAACTCAGGGATAGGTAAACAAGTATTAGAACAAATTAAGCTAATTGCATTTACTGAATTAAATGCTCATAGACTATGGCTTGATGTTTTTACTGATAATTTAATTGCATATAATTTGTACAAAAAATGTGGGTTTCGTGAGGAAGGTAAACTAATTGATTCATATTTGAGAAAAGATGGTTATGCTTCGCAATATATTATGGCAATTTTGAAAAAAGAGTATACTGCCAGTCAAAATTAATCCAGCCATTCAAGTGTCAAATCTATCTGTCTAGGTTATATGTTTGATATAATCTAGTATATCAGTTTATTTAATATAGTCAAGGTTTAAGATGTCTAATTTACAAAATAATTTATTAATTGAGTTTTTGAGTGAAGAATTACCACCAATTAATTTAGAAAAAAATATTGGTGTGCCGTTTGGTGAGTCAATAGTTAATCAATTATCAAGTTTTTTAGATAAAAATCATCAGGTTAGACATTTCGTAGCGCCACGTAGATTTGGTATTGTAATTAATGGAGTTAACTTTGAAGAAAGCGACCAACAAATATTGCGTAAAGGTCCAGCAGTAGCTACTGCATTAGTTAATGGTGCCCCGACTAATGCTTTATTAGGTTTTGCTAAATCATGCAACGTTGATTGGCAAAAATTAGAACAACGTGACGATGGTTACTTTTATTTTCAGACTACGCAAAAAGGTCGTGCATTAAACGATGTCATTACCGATGTAATTGGTAGTGCGATTAAGAAAATTCATATTGCTAAAGCAATGCGTTGGGGCGATAAAGATTATCAATTTGTACGTCCATTACACAACTTAGTAGTAATGTTTGATGACCAAGTATTAGACTGTAATGTAATGGGGTTAACTGCTACTAACTCAACACTTGGACACAGGTTTATGAGTAGTGGGCAAGTGATTATTCCTCATGCTTGTGAATATTTTAATTTAATTCAAGAAACTGGTAAAGTTGTACCTGAGTTTAAATTACGTAAAGATAAAATTACTCAGCAATTAAATGATGCAGCAAGTAAGCTTAATCTACAAATTAGCCACATAGATGGGTTATTAGATGAAGTAACTGCGTTAGTTGAGTATCCTGAAGTCTTGGTGGGTGAGTTTGATAAGAAATTCCTAGATGTTCCACAAGAGTGCTTGATTTTATCGATGGCAAAAAATCAAAAGTATTTTGCACTGGTTGATAAACAAAATAAATTAAATAACAAATTTTTATTTGTCGCAAATTTAAAATCAAAAGATTCGCAAGTAATTATTGATGGTAATCAAAAAGTATTAACAGCACGCTTAGCAGATGCAGAGTTTTTCTACAACTTTGATAAACGTACTAAGTTACAAGATTTTGTGCCAAAAATGGCAAATGTAGTTTATCACAATAAATTAGGTAGTCAATTAGAGCGCATTGAGCGACTACAAAAAATTGCTAGTGCAGTCGCGCCTTTTCTTGGCGTAGATGTGGCTATAGCTAGTAAGACAGCATATTTATTAAAAGCAGATTTATCAACTGAAATGGTTGGCGAGTTTCCTGAGCTACAAGGTATTATGGGTAACTATTATGCTAAAGCTAGTGGTGAAGATGATGAAGTTGCTAATGCAATTGAGAAGCATTATTACCCGCGTTTTAGTGGTGACGAATTGCCTGATTCTAAATTAGCAACAGTAGTTTCATTAGCAGATAAGTTAGAAACTATTGTGGGTATTTGGGGGATTGGCTTAATCCCAACAGGTGATAAAGATCCATATGCTTTACGTCGTGCTGCGTTAGGGATTATTCGTATATTATTGGTAAATAATTTAGATTTACGTGAATTATTAAAGATTACTATTGCTGCATTTGCAGGTAAAAATTTTGCTGGTAATCTGTCAGATGATCTATATGCATTCTTCATTCAAAGGTTATCAAACTATCTAACCATTATTGAAAACTATTCAGCAAAAGTTGTTAATGCAGTATTAGCAAACCAAAATTTAGACATCAATAATGTTCTTACAGTGTGTAAATCATTTGCTGTTTGGGCAAGTAATGAATCTAATGCATCACTATTTGAAGCTAATAAACGCATTGAAAATATTTTGAAGAAAAATGCTGAAGATATTGATGTAAGTTTAGTGGTTGATGAAACTAAGTTTAATGACTATGAGAAGAAATTATTTACATTGGTCACTACAATCGATCAATCATTGGCGATTGATGATTATTTAACTAAACTTAGTCAACTTGCAACTCCATTAGCAGATTTCTTTGCTAATGTGATGGTGATTGATGAAGATATATCTATTCGTAAAAATCGCTTGAGCTTGTTAACAATGCTTTATGATAAATTTAACTATTATGGTAAATTATCTGAATTAGTATAGGGTTATTATGAAAATTATTATTCTCGATCGTGATGGTGTTATTAACCAAGATAGTGATAAATATGTCAAAAATGTTGATGAGTTTGTCTTTATACCCGGTAGTGTTGATGCGATTGTAAATTTACGTCAAGCAGGATTTAAAGTGGTAATCTGTACTAATCAATCTGGGCTTGGGCGTGGTCTATTTAGCATGGAAGATTTAAATAAAATTCATGAGAAGCTTCATAAAGCGATTGAGGAAGCTGGTGCATATATCGATGCAATAATTTTTTGTCCACATACCCCAGAAGATAAATGTGAGTGCCGTAAGCCATTACCGGGAATGATTTTTGATATCTGTGATAGATTTCACGTCGAAGACATCTCTAAACTATATATGATTGGTGATAGTATGCGTGATTTATTAGCGATTACAGCTGCTGGTGGGACACCAATTTTAGTTAAAACAGGTAATGGTAAGAAAACTTTAGCCAAAGGTGGTTTACCTGAAGATACTATGGTTTTTGATGATTTATTAGCTGCCAGTGAATATGTAATTGAACAAGACCGTGAAGAAAGATACTGGAATGAAATGTAAATTAACGCCTAGTATAGTTATCCGCTCAATTGCGTTTTGGGTATTATCAGCAAGTGTTCTGCCTTTTTATGCGATATTAGCACTATTAATTATGAAGTTAAAACCGCAAACGCGACATATGATTATTCGTTCAGCGGCTTATTACTTTACTTTCTTATTAGTTCATGTCGGTAGAATTAAGTATAAAGTTGTTGGTTTAGATAATGTTGATAAATCACGACCATCTATTTATGTTGGTAATCATCAATCAGCATGGGAAACTGTAGCATTGAATTGTTTTTTACCTCCATTAGTTTGGATTATGAAGAAGGAAGTCTTTAAGATCCCATTTTATGGTTGGGCAGTACGAGCAATGTCAACTATTGCAATCGATAGAAGTAAAGGTGAAGATTCTTTACAGCAAGTAATTACGCAAGGTAATGATAGATTTGAACTTGGGTTCTCTATTGCAATGTTTCCAGAGGGTACGCGAGTTAAACCAGGTGTGAGAAAGCCATTTAAGTACGGCGTTGGGAAATTAGCACTTAACTTAAATGTTCCAGTTATTCCTATTGCTCACAATGCTGGAGTATGTTTACCAAGAAATAGCTTTTGGTTGTACCCTGGGACTGTTGATGTAGTAATTGGCGAGGCAATTTATCCGGATAATGATGATCCAGTACTATTCACGCAAAAAATTGAAAAATGGGTTTATAACGAACTAAATAAAATGGGATCTTAATAGCTTGCCAAGATTTTATGTTGATATTGAACTGATTGTTGGTGAGGCATATAATTTGCCCGATGATGTAGTGCGCCATATAAATGTACTACGTCTAAGAGCTAGTGAAAATATTGAATTATTTAATGGAGATGGGTATAGTTATCTAGCCAAATTCATTAATTTAGAAAAACGATTGGTGACTGTTGAAATATTAAATAAGCAGTTATTAGACACTGAGTCCCCAGTCAAAATTATCTTGTTAATGGCATTAATTGCTAATGATAAATTTGATTTAGTTGTGCAAAAGGCTGTTGAGCTTGGTGTTAGTGAAATTGTACCAATAATTACACAGAATACCCAACGTAATTTTTCTAATGATAAGATATCAAAAAAATTAGAGCATTGGCAGAAAATTATTATTTCTGCAAGTGAGCAGAGTTTTAGAAATGTGCTTATGAAAATCAGTGAACCTCTAGATTTTAAAGATGCCGTTAGAAATGTGATCAATGTATCGCATAAATATATTTTATCGCCGCACCATGATAATAAATCAAATATCAATGATATAGTAGGTTCGACTGCATTTGTATTGTGTGTTGGTCCAGAAGGTGGCTTTGTCTCAGAAGAAGTAAGTTTTGCGATTGATAATGGGTTTACTACTTGTTTATTAGGTAGAAGAATAATGCGTGCTGAGACTGCTGCAATTAGCGGTATTAGTGCTTTACAAATTAAATATGGTGATTTTAAGGAAATAAAATGAAAAATTTAAAAATATTAGGTGCATTATTACCTATCGTATTGGCTAGTTGCGTTGGTGATACAGACGATCCTCAAGTAATGCAACGAGGTAATTATACAATGACATTTAATAATGGGTTAGTTAATACAGTTGCTGATTCTGGTAATATGCAGTGCTTAAATAGTGAGTCTGAAATTAATTATATGGAAGTTAATGCTAGTGGTGGTGCTCGTTTATTTAACCCTAATTCAATACCTGGGGACATTTCTAATGGCATGTTTACTAATCCGATTAATAATGATAGTGTTTGTTTCACAGGTGCTTTAGATCAGGTTGGTAAATTACCGATGAATTGTGGCGCAATTAATTCTACATCAACATTGCAATTCACTAATTGTACGACTTATCAAAATGGTAATTCATGGAATTTTAGAGCCGTATACTTTGTATATTCAACCAATAGTGATGGCAAAATTTATCCAGTACTTCAGGGTAATGTAGTGGGTGTTGGTGGCTAATAATTTGCAAACACGCAGAACAGTAATTCAATCAATAAAAGATTGCTGGTACTTAGCTAAACCTTATTGGACGTCAGAAGATAAATGGCGTGCAATTGGTTTGGTATCCGTTGTTATTGCATTAAATTTACTGTCGGTTTACATGTCTGTGCTATTTAATAAATGGTACAACGAATTTTATGATTCTATTCAGCAATTTCATAAAGCTGAATTTTATAAACTACTAATTCGATTTACTTATTATGCATTTATAGCTATTACTATTTCTGTAGTGAGCTACTGGGTGCGTAAGATTCTGGAAATTCGTTGGCGGACGTGGATTACCAAATACTATATTGATAGTTGGCTAAATAAACACGCTTATTATAAGACACGCTTCATTAAAGACTCTGTAGATAATCCTGATCAACGTATTTCAGAAGATTTAAATAGTTTTCTAGTAACTGTATTAGATTTAACTTTAGGTTTTATTAGTAATATTGTTACGCTTTTCTCATTTGTCTTTATCCTGTATTCATTATCTGGTCCATTGGTTTTCAGCTTGCTTGGGCATAAAATTACTATTGGTGGATATATGGTATGGGTTGCATTGATTTATTCATTTATTGCAACGGTAATTACTTTTATCATTGGACGACCATTGATCAAGCTTAATTTTTTGCGAGAAGCGGTTGAGGCAAATTTCCGTTTTGGTTTAATGCGAATTCGCGAGTATAGTGAAAATATCGCTTTTTACAAAGGTGAAAAACAAGAGAGCGCAAACCTTCATAGCAAATTCAATAATGTAATTGCTAATTTCCTAGCAATAGTTTATCGACAAATGAAGCTAGATATTTTTAATGTTGGTTATTCACAATTAGCGGTTATTTTCCCAATGTTGGTCTCAGCACCAAGATATTTTGCTAAGCAAATCCAGTTAGGTGATTTGATGCAAATATCATCTGCATTTGGTAAAGTGCAAGGCGCTATGTCATTTTTCATTGATGGTTATGGCTCATTAGCTAGTTTGCGCGCAATTATGGATCGTATGTTGGGATTTCAAAACTCTGTTGAAGCTGCCACGTCGTTAGCTAGTACAGAAATTACAAGCTCAACTCATGAGAATATGTATGTACGAATTACTAATTTGCAATTAATGCGCCCAGATGGTGAGTTAATGAGCAAGGTTATTAATTTGTCAGCTAAATCTGGTGATGTCGTTTTAGTTAAAGGTAGGTCTGGCACAGGGAAAACTACGCTACTTAGGTCTATTGCGGGTATTTGGCCATACTCTTCAGGTAAGATTGAAAAAAGCGCTGATTTAACTGAATTATTCATTGGGCAGCGACCATATTTACCAGATGCAACTTTGCGAGAATCACTATGTTACCCAATGAATGCTCAAGATGTTGATTTAACTAAAATTCATAATGTGCTTAATGATGTGAATTTATCCTATCTTGCAAATGAACTGGATGTAAAAACTGACTGGAGCAAGATGTTGTCATTTGGTGAGCAACAGAGATTAGCCTTTGCTCGAGTGTTAATCAATGAGCCGAATATTGTTTATTTAGATGAAGCAACTTCTTCGGTGGATGAAGAAATGGAAGAACAGTTGTACAGATTATTAACAACTAGATTATCTAATAGTCTAATTGTGAGTATTGGACACCGTAGTACATTAAATAAATGGCATAATATAATATATGATTTTAATGATGAGAAGATAGCATAATGAAAGATTTTGAGCAAACTATTGCAACTGAATTGCAAACTCTAAACCAATTTATTCGACGAGACCTTGATTCTGGAGTTTCATTAATCAATACTGTTGGGGAATACATTATTTCTGCTGGTGGTAAACGTATTCGCCCATTATTAACAGTATTGTGCGGTAAAGCGCTTGGTAATACGAGCAATCTATTGTATAAAATGGCAGCGATGATTGAATATATTCACACTGCTACATTGTTACATGATGATGTGGTTGATGAATCTGGACTTCGTCGTGGTCGAGAAACTGCAAATGCAGTATTTGGGAATGCGGCTAGCGTTTTGGTTGGTGATTTTATCTACACTCGTGCTTTTCAGATGATGGTTGAGAGCGATTCATTAAGAGTGCTAAAAATCATGGCAGATGCGACAAATGTCATTTCTGAAGGTGAAGTTCTTCAGCTTATGAATATTGGGCGTAGTGATTTAACTTCACAAGAATATTTTGCAGTAATCGAGAGCAAAACTGCTAAATTATTTGAAGCTGGTGCTAGAACTGCGGCAATTATTAGTGGCGCTAGTGAAGCAGAAGAAAATGCGTTGGCGTTATATGCCATTTATTTAGGGACAGCATTTCAAATTGTTGATGATATCTTAGATTATAGTAGTAGCGCTGAAGAGATGGGTAAAAATGTTGGTGATGATTTACTTGAAGGTAAAGTAACATTGCCATTAATTCATATATTGCATGGTGAGAATGATGAGTCTCGCCATCTAATTCGTGATGCAATTAAACATCCAAAAGATGCTGATGTCAATAAAGTGATTGAAGTAGTTAAAGCAAGTGGTGCGCTTGATTACTGTAGAAATAAAGCACAAGAGTATGTAAATAAAGCTCAGCAAGAGTTGACTAAATTAAATCAAAATGAATACATCGATTTATTGAATACTATAGTTCAACAAAGCATTGAGCGAATCAAGTAAGAATTATCTATGCAATATAATTTTGATGAGAAAATTGATCGCTATACTGGATTAAGTCGGAAGTGGCTCAAATATCCTGATAAAGATGTAATCCCATTATGGATTGCAGATATGGATTTTAAAACTGCGCCAGAGATTACTGATGCTATGCAACAAGCATTAAATCATGGTGTGTTTGGTTACGATAGTTTGCAGCGTGTAGTTACCGAAAATTTGATTGAATATTTTAAGGCTAATTATAATTGGCAAACTAATGTTCAAGAGTATTTGTTTACACCAGGACTGGTAGCTGGGATTAATTTAGCCTGTCGTGCATTGACTGCTCCAGATGAATCAATTTTGACTGCAACGCCAATTTATCCGCCATTTATGAGTGCTCCTAAGTACGCTAATCGTAATTTAGTTACGCTACCACTAATTCAGCAAGATGATAATTGGGTATGGGATTTTGTTAAACTTGAAGAGTTACTGGCAGATAGTAAGCTAAATATTAAATTATTATTATTGTGTAATCCACATAACCCTGTGGGCAGAATGTGGTCGCATGATGAATTAATTAAGTTACATGCATTAGCTAAAAAATTTGATTTGTGGGTTTGCTCAGATGAGATTCATTGTGAGCTAATTTTGCAAAATGGAGCAAAGCATATTCCATTTGCATCTCTTAATGATGATGCTAATATGCGCACCTTTACGCTAATGGCACAATCTAAAACTTATAATTTAGCTGGGCTTGATTGTGCATATTCAATTGCTGCTAACCCTGAGATTAGAAAACGTGTGCAAGCAATTACTACTGGTTTATTTTTTAGTCCTAATGTGTTTGGTTTAACTGCAACTAATACAGCTATTTTGCAAGGTGAAGCTTGGCGTTTGCAGCTACTTGATTATTTACGAGCTAATCGTGATTTGGTTTATGAGGCTATCAATCAACTTGATGGTTTTAAAATGATTTTACCTGAAGCAACATATCTAGCGTGGATTGATGGGCGAGAGTTTGCTGAGAAACATAATATTCCTAATTTGTACAAATTTTTTGAGCAAAATGGTGTCGGGCTATCTGATGGTAGTGATTTTGCGGCAGAAGGCTTTGTTCGTTTAAATTGTGCTACTACTCGAGAAATTTTATTAGAGGCATTAGAACGAATTAAAGCCACTGTTTCAAAGTATTAATTAAAAAAGCATGGATTTTATTCCACGCCTTTTAAATTTATTTTTTTGCACCTTCGGCTTTAGCTAGTGCTTCTGTTGGATCTATAGTAAGATCAGCTTGTAGAAATTCAGTTGATTTTGGCAGAGCAATTTTGAAATTTGTTTCTTCGGCTAATGACACTTGTATGTCAGTTGCTGAAATGTCTAAAATATGTCCACCATGTTTTTTATCATCACTTAATAAGTGTAAATGGTAGCCAGGAATATTCAAAGTTTTTGCGTAACTTGGGCTCCAAAATCCAATTAAAGTTCCTTTACAGTTCGTTACTTCAAACTCAGCTTGTGAATTTGTTGCACTTACTAAATCAACACCATGCTCACTTTTACAAGCAACCCTATATTGCACGTGTTTAAATGTTCCTGTGATACATATTGATGTGAATACATTTGATGAAGGCCTTAATTTGTCAATTTGCTCACATAAGTCTTCCCAATTTATTACCTCTTTTATGGTGGTAGTAACACTTGGTACAAAAGTGGTTGTTGCCCAAAATGGTGCTAGAGAGTCATCACTAGCTAAGTAAACTGAACCGTCACTTGTAGCATGCCAAACTTCGCCATTTAACATAATGCCTTCACCATCAAGTTCATCAAATGTACCTAAACCAAAATTACCATGCTTTTTAATTTCACCGACTGTCATGCAGCCATTATAAATTCCTTGTACTAGAGCCGTAGAAGTTGAGACTTGAAATAATGTATGATGTTTAATATCAAGTTCTTCGGCTAATGCAGCTTCAATGACATGATCGGGAGTTTCTCCTGTACGTTTACAGCGCTCTAATATTGCTTGCCATAATGATGATGAAATTCTTGATTGAATAATATGTCCATAATTATGATGTTTTTTCTTCATGTTACGACCTATTAATTTATAAAACTTTGAATCACGTCTTGCATCAAGCGTAAGTTTTTTGAGTAATCAATAGGAATATTGATTAAAACGGGTACTTCACTAGTTAATGCTTCTTGGAAAACTCCAGCAATTTCATTAGCAGAATTTATATGATAACCTTTACATCCAAAGCTTTCAGCATATTTCACAACATCGTAGTGCCCAAGCTTCACACCAGCAGTATCTCCATCATAGTGAGCTGCTTCTTGAAATTCCACCATGTCATAAGATGCACTATCCCAGATTATATGAATAAATTTTGCACCAACTCGTTTTGCAGTTTCCATTTCCATTGCACTAAATAAGAAACCACCATCACCAGAAACTGAAATAATGCGTTTATCTGGATGCATTAGACTAGTGGCAATTGCCCATGGAACTGAAACGCCTAATGTTTGTTGTCCATTACTTACAAGTACTTGACGTGCATATTCAGCACCATAGTATCGATTCATCCAAATATAATTTGAACCAACATCAAGGACAACTTGAGTATCTGGTGTAATTATTTTTTGTAATTCATGAATTACCCTTAATGGATGAACAGGTGATCCATCTAATTGAGCACCTTCAGCAACTGTTTGCTTGTTTTGTATAAGGGCTTGAGTTGCCAAATTAGCAAACTCTTTGTCAATTTGTGGAGATAATTTGCTTGTTAGTACATCTAGAGTACCTGCAATTTCACCAACTATTTCTACTGTTGGTAAAAAATCATTATCTTGATCTGAGCTAATTACATCAATCGCTACGAGTTTTCTATTGTTATTGTGATTCCATATGTTTGGATCATACTCAATTGGATCATAACCAATTGTAATTACACAGTCTGATTGATCTAATAAATGGTCAGCTGGTTGATTACGAAATAACCCTAATCGACCCACGAATGTTTCGCAGTCTTTAGGCTGAGCCCATTTACCAGCTCCTTGAAAAGTAGCCGCGTAAGGTATTTTAGTTTTTGCTAAGAAACTTTTGATTGAGCCTGCAAGTTCTGATTTTGAAGCTTGCATTCCAAAAATCACCATTGGTTTTTGACTTGAGTTGATAGCTTTTGCTGCTTCATCAATTGCAGCTAAAGATCCAACGCCTTGTAGAACTTGTTTGCCCCAGCTTTGATTTATTTCTCCAGTAAATGTAGCTAATCCAATATCTTTAGGTAAAGAAATAAATGCAGCACCTTGACGACCACTCTCGGCAGTGCGAATTGCATTACCTAGTATTTCTGTTAATTGATCCGCAGTTACTACTTCTGCGCTATATTTAGTTGCTGGCTTCATTAGAGTAACTGCATCAAGTGACTGATGAGTTTTCTTTAATCTTTCATTTACTGGTACTTCACCACCGATAGCAAGTACAGGGTCTCCTTCGCTAGTTGCAGTTGCTAACCCTGTCACCAAATTTGTAACACCTGGTCCAGAAGTTGCAATACAAACTCCTACACGGCCAGTTAATCTACCAAATGCAGCTGCCATAAATGCAGCATTTTGTTCATGGCGAACAAGTACTAAATTAATCTTAGAGTGTTTAAGTGCAATAAATAGACTATCAATTTTTGCACCAGGTACACCAAAAACATGTGTTACGCCAAGATTTTCTAATATTTTAACAATTGCTTGAGAGCAATTTAATTGTTGGTTCATAATGATTCCTTATTTCTATATTTGATGTTGATTTTATTTGTAATGAAAATATTGTATTTCACAGAATAGTTGGCTGTGAGTACATATGATTTGGGTTTGGAGTTGTTTAAAAATAGTTTATACTAAATAGCTTCTTGACTTAATAAATAATTCATGACTACTTCATGTGATCTATCTGAGTACTCTCCAAGTTGTTCTGCTGTTGAGGTTACCTGATCGCCATCTAAACGATTTAATAGTGTAACTGCAATCATAGTTGCAGGTATCTTTGCTTGACCGCAAAAAGCTGCAAGAGCAGTTGATTCCATTTCGAAGTTATATATATCTAATGCTTGGATTTTCTTGAAAAATTCATTACGCCATTCATGAGTTTGGCGAGCTTTCATCGCGCCATCATAGCGACATTGACCTAGGTAGAAATCATCAGCCGCGATACTATTGCCGACTACAACATTAAATGGCAAATTTGTTGGTTGCGCATTGATTATTTCTTCAACTAATTTCGCATCAAACTGTGTTGGCAAATCAATTTGTTTATCTAATTCATAAGTCGTATAGTGTGCTTGTAGATTTGGCATAAATGACTGTTTGGTAACAACAATAGTTCCAGGTGCTAGACCAATTCCACCAGAAGTTCCCACGCGAATGTAATTAAAATCTTGATTACCCGCATAGTGCAGTAGCTTCGTTAGTTCATGAAGTAGTGCATCAATCGTAACATTACCCATCCCATGAGAAACAGATAAGATATTTCCAACTCGATAAACTGCAAAATTTGAGGTGTTTACTAAATTAATTGGTTTGAAAAACCTCGTGTCAATTTTAGATATTTTGCTCGCTAGTTTGACTGCAAGATTCTCTGCTCGTTTGCTGCTACCTTGCATGATTACATGCTTAATTCCAGAGAATTTAGCAAGGTTTTCTTGATTCAAATCTAATTGAAGTAAGTATAGGAAGTTTTCATTAAGTGCGCTTAAATTTGGATTAACAATCATTTTATGCACCTTGAGAAAGTAAAAAATTAATTAGAATATTGCTAGCGTTTTTGATGCAAATATCAAGGTTGTTGCTATCAAAACTTTGCGCAGTAATGCTATCATCATTTAACCTATCAACGCTAGTTGCTAATATTATACTTGCAGGGATTTCAAATTGATTACAAAATGCACTGAAGCATCCAGACTCCATGTCTATTCCACGTACTCCGGCATCATATGCTTGTTGTAAATATCTTCGCGCTTCATCTTTGTTATATGAGGTAGGAAGAGCTCCATTGATGCGAGCTTGACCATTATAAAAGCTTTGAGAACTCAGAATGCTACCGCTAATAGCTTGGCTATTTGCCATTGATAAAATCTTATCACTAAGTTGTGTTGCTATTTGTGTGTCATAATTGTAATATTCACCAAATTCAATATTTGCCCATGTTGGTTTTAATTCATGATTAACAGCGTGACTAGCAATTACAATTTTAGCTTTATCCGTTCCAAGTCCACCACCTGGGCTTAGCCTAATGTATGAAAAATTTGTAACTTTGGCATGCCAAAGTAATTTGGTTACTTCATTTAGGCAGATTAACATTGATGGAGAACCAACCCCATGAGATATGATTAATGTATTAGCAATTTTATAAATATGATAGCGCTCATCTTTAGCGATTGTTTTACATGAGATTTCAATATCATCTAGTTTGTAATATGCTTTAGTGTATTGCTTAGCAAAATAATCGGCATCGGATGGTGAACGAGTAAAAACAACAAATTTTACATCGCCAAACATTTGTACTAAATCCATACTTGAATCTAGCCCCAAATGATATAAATAGTCTGTGTCTAAATTTTGAAATATTTGATTTAAATTATTGTAGTTCATTTTCTACTTTTCTTCTATGAATAACAAGAGCAGTAATTATCGTAAATAATATAGTTAGTCCAAGTCCACCAAATACTTTAAATTTTACCCAAATAAATTCATTAAATAGGTATGCAACAGCTAAATTTAATATGCCCATGAATATAAAAAAACCAACCCATAGGTAAGTAATTAATTTCCATGAAGATTCAGGTAGTGAAATTTGTTCTTGTAGTAAAGATTTAATCGGTGTTTTGCCCAATTTTTCAGCGGTGATTAAACCTACAGCAAATATCCAGTAGAGTATAGTTGGTTTTATCATAATGAATGTTTTATTATGAAATATGATTGTCAGTCCACCAAATACGGTAATAAGTAATGTGCTTAACCATGTATTTCTACTAATTGTTTTAGTGGTGATTTTCACAAAAGCAAGTTGTAGCCAGCTTGCTACGATACACACAGCGGTCGCTACAAAAATATTTTTAGTAAAGTAATAAACCACAAAAAAAGCTATAAGAGGAAGTAATTCAATCAACGTATTGTTTTTCATTCAGAGATGACCCTAATTAATAATATTTGTATCAACGCTATTATAAGCCATATATTATCTAGATTGTTTTAAATAAAGAGTAATGTAATTTTAGTAAAGTGATAAAATAAACTCTGAATAATTTTATCTATTACGGAGCTGATTATGACTAAATTGGTAGTGGCTAATTGGAAGATGAATGGAGATACGTCTAAAATAAGTGCGGATTTGAATTACTATGCACATGTATCTGAAACGAATAAAAGCAATGTAATTTTAGCATTGCCATATATTTATTTAGTATGGGCTAAACAGCATTTATTGGTTAATTCAAAGATTAATTTAGCTGCACAGGATTTAAGTCATTATCTTAATTGTGGTGCATATACCGGTAAGATTAATGGTGAGATGCTAAAAGATGCTGGGGTTGAGTATGTAATTATTGGTCACTCTGAGCGTCGAAATTTGATCGGTGAGAATGGACCAATTTTGGTACATAAAGTTCGTAATGCTTTTGAAAGCGGATTAACGCCAATTTTTTGTGTGGGTGAGCCACTTAGTGCGAGAACTGATGGTAGTTATTTACAATTTATTGAATTGCAACTTGCTGGGCTGGAAGAGATCGAGCAATTTAAAGATATCGTAATTGCTTATGAGCCTTGTTGGTCAATTGGAACTGGCAAGATTCCAACTATGGCGGAGATTCAGGAAGTGGTCGAATTTATCCATCAGTATATGCAAAAGCGCTTTAGTTATGTTAAAATCAGTGTTTTGTATGGCGGAAGTGTTACCGGTCAAAACGTTGATGATATACTTAAGATTAAAAGTGTTGATGGTGTTTTGGTGGGTGGAGCTTCGTTGAAAGTATCAGATTTCACTGATATTTGCGCCAAAGTTTAATTATATAATACATTGTTTTGTATTTAATTTTCTCAATTGTGAGTTTTCATGGAAATAGTTAAAGTAGTATTGTGGGTTATTGAAATAATTTCTGCATTATCAATTATTGTTTTGGTGCTATTACAACAAGGTAAGGGTGCTGATGCTGGTGCTAATTTTGGCGCTGGTGGTTCATCTTCTTTGTTTGGAGCGACTGGTTCTGCTAACTTTTTGAGTAGAAGTACTGCTATTTGTGCAACGGTGTTCTTTATTACAACACTTGGTATGGTTGTGTTATCTTCACAAGGTAAAATTGGTGATCTTGGAGTTATGTCGGGTATGAATGGTGCTAATGCTAGCGGAGTTACTTCGTCTGCTGTAGTTAGTTCTAGTAGCCCTGTAGCAAGTGCGCCAGTTAAAAAAACATCAGGCAACCAAATTCCAGAATAAAGGAGTTTGATAACATAGTTGGCCGATGTGGTGAAATTGGTATACGCGCTATCTTGAGGTGGTAGTGGCCTAGTGCTGTGTGGGTTCGAGTCCCATCGTCGGCACCATCTTTGAAATTAACAAATTAGAGGAATACAAATTATGGTAGCTATGAGTTACTTTCCAATAATATTTTTTGCATTGTTGGCATGTGCAATGGGTGCGGTTATGATGCTTGCGGGCAGGTTGCTTGCACGTCATAAGCCATATGATGAGAAAAATTCAGCCTATGAGTGTGGGTTTGAAGCTTTTGAAGATGCACGTGTAAAATTTGATGTTCGCTATTATTTGATAGCGATTTTATTCATTTTATTTGATTTAGAGATTGCATTTTTATTCCCATGGGCTTTAGTGTTTAAACACCTTGGGATGTATGGTTTTGTACTTATGGCAGTATTCTTAGCTATTTTGATTGCTGGATTTGTTTATGTTTGGAAAAAAGGAGCCTTAGAATGGGAGTAGAAGGGTTATTAAAGCAGGGTTTTGTTACCACAACTGCTGATAAACTTATTAACTGGGCTCGTACTGGTTCATTATGGCCTATGACATTTGGATTGGCTTGTTGTGCGGTTGAGATGATGCACATTGGTGCTGCGCGTTATGATTTAGATCGTTTTGGTGCAGTATTTAGACCATCTCCGCGTCAATCTGATGTGATGATTGTTGCCGGTACATTATGTAACAAAATGGCACCAGCTTTACGTAAAGTTTATGATCAAATGCCTGAGCCGCGTTGGGTAATTTCAATGGGTTCTTGTGCTAATGGTGGTGGATACTATCATTATTCTTATTCAGTAGTACGTGGTTGTGACCGAATTGTGCCAGTTGATATTTATGTGCCTGGTTGTCCTCCAGCTGCTGAAGCTTTGATGTATAGTATTATCCAATTACAGAATAAAATTAGACGCGAATCGACAATTGCGAGAAAGAGTGCCTAATGAGAAAATTAGATATACTAGAAGCAGCTATTCAGCAAAATTTAAATGGTTTGTATATCAATACTTATCGTTTTAAAGATCAAGAATTAACTATCGAAGTTGAGCCAGCTAAATTAATTGAGCTGATGACAACTTTAAAAAATAATGAAGCATTATGCTTTCAACAATGCCAAGATGTTTGTGGGGTTGACTATCTAACTTATAAAGAAGATTATGATAAACCAGCTGATGCAAAACGCTTTGCTATTGTTTATCACTTATTATCAGTAAAACATAACTGGCGTGTTCGCGTTAAGTGCTTTGCTGAAAATAATGATTTCCCCATTATTCCTTCAGTTATCGATATTTGGAGCTCAGTGAATTGGTTTGAGCGTGAAGCATTCGATATGTTTGGTGTGGTTTTTGATGGTCACCCAGATTTACGCCGCATATTAACTGACTATGGTTTTATTGGTCATCCGTTTAGAAAAGATTTTCCATTATCTGGTTATATGGAAATGCGTTATGATGAAGAACAAAAACGCGTTATTTATCAGCCAGTAACGATTGAACCACGCGTGGTAACTCCACGTGTTATCCGTGAGGAGGGTTATAGTGGCAGAAATTAAAAATTATACCCTGAATTTTGGTCCTCAGCATCCATCAGCACATGGTGTATTGCGTTTGGTATTAGAATTAGATGGTGAAGTTATTCAGCGTGCCGATCCGCATATTGGATTGTTACATCGCGGTACTGAAAAATTAGCAGAGCATAAAACGTATCTTCAAGCATTACCATATATGGACCGCTTGGATTATGTATCAATGATGTGTAATGAACATGCGTATTGTATTGCTGTAGAACGTTTATTAGGTATAGAAGCTCCTGAGCGCGCACAATATATTCGTGTTATGTTTGCAGAAATTACACGTATATTAAACCACTTAATGTGGATTGGTGCGCATGCGCTTGATATTGGTGCGATGGCTGTGTTTCTATATGCATTCCGTGAGCGTGAAGACTTAATGGATTGCTACGAAGCAGTGTCTGGTGCTCGTATGCATGCAGCATATTTTCGTCCAGGTGGTGTGTATCGTGATTTACCTGATACTATGCCACAATATACAGAATCAAAAGTTAAAACTAAAAAACAATTAGAAGCTTTTAATAAAGCTCGTAAAGGTAGTTTATTAGATTTTATCGAAGACTTTGCAAATAGATTTGATAAATGCGTTGATGAATACGAAACATTATTAACAGATAATCGTATTTGGAGACAACGTACAGTTGATATTGGTGTTGTATCTGAAGAGCGTGCATTGAATTTAGGTTTCTCTGGCCCTATGCTACGTGGTTCAGGTGTTGCGTGGGATTTACGCAAAAAACAACCATATGATGTATATGCCAAAATGGATTTTGATATTCCAGTTGGTAAAGGTGGCGATTGTTATGATCGTTATTTGGTGCGTGTTGCTGAAATGCGTGAGTCAAACAAGATTATTAAACAATGCGTAACTTGGTTAAAACAAAATAAAGGCCAAGTTATTGTAGATGATCATAAAGTAGCTCCACCGCATAGAGAAAATATGAAAGCTGGTATGGAAGAGCTTATTCATCATTTTAAACTATTCACAGAGGGCATGAGAGTTCCTGAGGGTGAGGTTTATCAAGCAGTTGAGCATCCTAAAGGTGAGTTTGGTATTTACATGGTTTCAGACGGTGCTAATAAGCCTTATCGTTTGAAAATCAAAGCTCCAGGATATGCACATTTGGCGGCATTAGATGAGATGAGTAGAGGTCATATGATTGCCGATGTGGTTGCAATTATCGGTACTCAGGATATTGTATTTGGGGAGGTAGATCGTTAATGTTATCTCAAGAATCATTAAAACAAATAGATAAAGAGTTGGCGAAATATCCAGCTGAGCGTAATCGTAGTGCGGTGATGTCAGCATTAAGAATTGCTCAGACTGAATTAGGTTGGCTTTCAACGGATACAATTGCTTTTGTTGCTGATTATATTCGTATTCCAGCAACTCAAGCTATGGAAGTTGCTACTTTCTATGGGATGTATAATTTAAAACCAGTAGGTAAATATAAATTAGCGGTTTGTACTAATCTACCATGTGCTTTACGTGGTGGTGTAAATACAGCTGAATAT
>RXKI01000006.1 GCA_003962895.1 Neisseriaceae bacterium | reverse complement strand
TACACATTGGTGCATCACGAGTTTTACTAAAATCAATATTAGACTAACACCAATCTGGCTGTGATGTACGTTTTGTACTACAAGCACACTCAGGGAAGTTTAAAGAAATACCAGTACAATTATCTTCATCTGGTTTCCAACAAGCTGGATTTGTACGATAATCCAATACACACTTACATTGTTCTTGATTTAAACTTTTATATTTTGTACAGTATTCAACCGTTTGACAATTTGAATCAGTTGGATTTGCTTCACAAAAGCTTGGATCAGGAATATTATCATCTGGATTAATTGGCTTAACTTCACCACCACTTTCTTTTTCCTGTTCATTCTCTTTGTCACTTGGAATATTATTTCTATCTATGCAACCATCTTTTTTTGGATCAAATGATGTAGATGTACAATTAATGAATCCTGTTGAAACATTACCATTTTGATCAATACAAATATTCCCCATATCTGCGACTATTGTTCCGCAAATTGGACGCCCAATAACTTTAAATTGATTACCCTGACAACCATTTTCAGCTGTATCAAAATAAAACATTGATTCAACTTTGATTTTATAATTAGCTTCTGCAGCAGATTGTGTATCACTTTCTGGGTAGAAACGATATGGTAAAACTGGACAACCAGAAACGCCCTTTTTCAATGAATAACGTCCATTTATGGTGTACCACTTTTGTAAAAATTGTGCATCTTTTAAACCAATTTGTACTGCAGCATCAACTTGCGCACGTGCTTTACGCTCTTTTAAGTTTGGGATAACAATCATCGCCAATATAGTCAATATACTCAGCGCAATAATAATTTCAAGAAATGTAAAACCTAAACTCTTTTTTTTCATTTAATTTATCCAACGTGTTGATATTCTTTGTATCCTAAAGGCAAAATTGTCCGCGGTATCTCTCTTATCCGTATCTCGATATTCAAAAGCATTTGGAACAAAGTTACTCACTGCAATTACTTCTTGGAGCGTAACTCGTGTATTACCATTATGTCCAAAGGCAACCGCGGTTATTCTATATAGCCTTGCTGAAGGAATTAATGGTGAAGAAGGCTCAGTATTCTCTTGATAAACTAAACTACTCGATTCATTCATTTTATACAATGTAATTGCAGCATCATTTTTTTGAATCAATTTATCATTTTCATAGGTGTTTTCAGTTCCACCAATAGTATCTGTCAGCTGACCATAATGACCACGAAAATCTAGATTAATTGGTTCAATAATATATCGAGGATTAGCACAATTTCTTGGGTCATTTATTGGATATTCAATACTATATCTTGAATCTCCATCATCTATCCAAGGAATCTCTGTCCTAGTATATGTATTACTACACGGTTTTTTTAATTCCGTGCTAGTTGAACCACTTATTTTCCATGGTTGCCATGCAATGTCAGAATCAAATGTAGTATTAAATAAATTTCCAGTACTTAGACGATTATTGAAACAAAATCCTTTATTTTTAGCATCGCCTTGATTACATCTTACCCCATTAGGTATTATGTTAGTTCCATTTTGTAAATGTTGAAGCCGCCAACCACGACGCAAACTCAGGCAGTTAGATCCTGCATATTTACTACTATCGCCACCTAAAGCTTTTACCGCATCAATACAACTTATTGGAGGGCTCTCCATTTGATTTTCTAAATCAAAGAAATATACTCTTGATTCAGCATCAAAAATGGCAGCACGTGCATAGTTTTCTGCTATTTTCATATCTACATAATTACTTGCTGATCGTTGCTGACTAGAAATCATCTGAGAAACGCCGTAAACCATCACACTCATAATAGACAAACACATTAGCACCATTGCTAACGCCATTCCTTGATTTTTATATCGCATCTGCATTATGATTTCCAACTAATGGTTTCACGAACCGATTGACCTTCTTTGCTATCACTACCAATAGAAGCTGAAGGATCACTAGCACTTAAATCTATTGTAACAGCAACAACTTTACCCCACTGATTAAGACAATCAGCACGCCCAGAAGTCATATCTCCAGTAGTACAAACTGTATATCTCTTACTACTATTTTTACCTGAGCGATTAATCGTTTCTGAGAAATCAAGTAAGTAACTAATCTTTATTTGATCAACAGTTGTAGAAATTAATTCTGGATTTGATAGTTCACCACCATTAGATGAAACACGATACAGACCTTTACGTTTACCATCTGTACCACTTGCCACAAAATAATAATTAGTAATCAGATTAGTTAATACCATTGAGTGAATATCTGGATCGATTGAATCATATACGAGGTTATTACTTTGTGTTGGTATACCTTTTTTAGAATATACATTTGAATGAGCTTCAATAAAACCATCACCTTGATTTGGACATCCATCATCGCCTGATAATGTAAATGAAAAGCCTTCGTTATCAGCACTTGGAGTAAATGTAGCTTTATTAATTAAATATGCAGCGTTAGCAGAAGATAAAATAAAAAAATTTGCTTTTTGATCTAAACTACTACTATCACTATTTAATAAAATATTATTTAATATTAACTTATCTTTTTGGGCGCCAGAATTACATTTTGCAACCATTTGCTTTGTCGAATTTATATCTTTCGCAATAGCATAGGCAAGCTTGCCACCATCACTTTGGACTTTTAATATATCACTATCTGGTTCTAAAGAATAACCGTGTGTAACACTATCAACATCCATTAATGAGCTCTTAACCCCAACAGTCATTACATCAAGATTACACCATGGAGAATTACAAGAGGTTCCACCAATAAAATTAACATTATTAAATAAAATATCACTGCTATTATGTAAGCTAAAGTTACCAAAAACCCCAGCATCATTAATGTCGCGCTCCATTACTTGAAGAGCTAATCTCATCTCGTGATTCATCGCAAGTATTTTGGCATTAAATGCATATAGTTTATACAATGATGCAAAAGACTTAACCACTGACGCTATTAAAATTGCACTAATACTAATTGCAACCATTAACTCAATTATATTAAATCCACGATTATATTGTTTCATCGTCCAGCAACTCTAAACAGCATATAATTATCATCACGAAGTAATTTCTGAGTATCATCATTTTCATTACCATCAGACCAAGATATTTTTACTATCATTGGATTAAATTCACCATTATCACAATTTGGGTCATATTTGTCTGGATCATTACGGTCAAAAAATGGCGCTTTCATTGCAGAGTCACGACATATCGTAGCTCTAAAATTACCATTTTCACCTAAGTGAACGTTAGTTTTAATTTCTTGTTCCCATTCGGCATTATAATAAGCAGATAATTCTGCTTCTGTACACATTTCCTCAGTACATATTTTGCTTTTTTTAACTTGTGGGATGTACCCATTTTCATGTATACCGTAACTACCAGCTTCCAGATAGGCACTTGTCATTGCATCATCTTTATCCTGCAAACTAACAAAATTTACCTGTGCATTCATTTTACTTACCAAATCATCAGTATACATAGCTATCAATTGACGAGTGATAACCTGATGAGCTATC
>RXKI01000061.1:20086-32802 GCA_003962895.1 Neisseriaceae bacterium | reverse complement strand
GATCCAGCTAATGAGTCAGCATTTTCAGTTTGACCTAGGATTTTATCGCCACAAACTATATCACGGTGGTTAAAGGCTGGGTGTGTAGGTTTTTTATGTTCAGGAGCTTTTTTCATTGCTACCGGTTGTGATGCTGCTACTGGTGCTTCTTGTGTTGCAGTAGGTGCAGTAGATGTTGCTACTGGGTTTGCTAAAGCAATTGTTCCAACAGCTGATGCTAATAAAGCTAATACTAATTTTTTCATATGTATAAAATCCTTTAAAAAGTTAACCGAAGACTTAATGATACTATAAAATTAAGGGTTATGCTTAAAAAATGAAATATAAGACATTGAAATTCTTGGAGTTATGTTGTAATGAGTGATTGTAAATTAAAAGTGGCACTACAGAAGTCGGGGAAGTTATCTGAGGGTAGTTTTGAATTATTAAATAAATGTAGCTTTAAGTTACGCCCAAGCAAAAATCATTACTTAATAGAAACAAAAGAGCTTAACTCATCGTTTTTGCTTATTCGTGATGATGATATTCCTGGATTTGTCGATAGTGAAGTGAGTGATATTGGTATAGTCGGTGAGAACGGCGTTTTTGAATATATATTAGACAATCCAAAACACAATCTAGAAGTAATAACCAAGCTTGGTTTTGCTCATTGTCGACTAAGTATTGCAGTTCCACAAGACGGACAAATTAAATCAATACAAGATTTACATGGTAAAACTATTGCAACATCTTATCCAGCATCATTGAGGGATTTTTTAGCTAAACATAATGTACAGGCAAAAATATTAGTAATGCATGGCTCAGTTGAATTAGCACCTAAAATTGCAATAGCTGATGCGATTTGTGATTTAGTTTCAACTGGTGCAACGCTAAAAGAAAATAAATTAGTTGAACTTGAAGTGATTTTTGAGAGCGAAGCAGTAATTATTGGGAATAAAAACTGTTCTGCTGAAGTTAAAGAGAAAATCAACGAGTTAATTTTTAGATTACAAAGTGTAATTGAAGCTAAAGATAGCAAGTATATCATGCTTCACATTGATAAAAGTCAAGTGGGTAAACTACAAGAAATATTACCAGGCTGTGAATCGCCAACAGTATTATATTTACATGGTAGTGAAGATAAGGTTGCGGTGCACGTTGTGAGTAAAGAAGGAATTTTCTGGGATACGATTAGTAAATTAAAGAGTATCGGTGCAACTTCTATATTGGTATTGCCAATTGAAAAAATGATGAGTTAAGGTACAAAATGAAAATAGTAACGTGGAATAAATTAACTCAAGCTGAACAAAAGCAAGTGTTAAGTAGAAGTTCAAGTAGCGATGACGTAGCATTGACAGCTTTAGTTAAAAGCATTATGGATGATGTACGTGCTCGTGGAGATGTGGCATTATTGGAATATGCTGAGAAATTTGACGGTGTGAAACTATCTTCACTAAAAGTATCTGATGCAGAATATCTGGAAGCCGACAAATTAGCTGATGCGGATAAACAAGCTATACTAACAGCGATTACAAATATTCGTGAATACCATAATACTAGCTGCCCTAAGCCATTTGAGTTTGAAGTTGATGGGCGCAAGCTAGGTAAAATTTATCGCCCGATTGAGAAAGTAGGATTGTATATTCCAGGTGGTACTGCTCCACTTGTTTCAACGATGATGATGCTTGCAATCCCTGCAGATATTGCGGGTTGTCCTATTAAAGTATTGGTAACTCCACCAAGTAAAGATGGCTCAGTTAATCCAGCAATATTATTTGCAGCAAAAGCTTGTGGCATAGATGCAGTGTATAAAGCTGGTGGTGCTCAGGCTATTGCAGCTCTTGCTTTTGGCACTGAAACTATCCCAAAAACGTACAAAATATTTGGACCAGGTAATAAATACGTAACTGAAGCAAAAATTCAAGCATCCCAACATCATCAAGGTGCGGCAATGGATATGCCAGCTGGTCCATCTGAAGTATTGGTAATTGCTGATGAAAAAGCCAATCCAATATTTGTGGCAAGTGATTTACTTGCTCAAGCTGAACATGATGTGGCGGCACAAGTGATATTGGTTACGACTAGTGAAAAATTAATCGCTGAAGTGCAAAAAGAAGTAGCGCGTCAAACTGCATATTTATCGCGCAAATCTATAATTGAGCAAGCATTAGCCAAAAGTGCAATTATTCTAGCTAAAGATATCGATGAGGCATTTGCTATTTCAAATGAATATGCACCAGAGCACCTAATACTACAAATTGAAAATGCAGAAAGCACCCTAGATAAAGTTATTAATGCAGGCTCGATATTTGTCGGTAAATGGACACCAGAGTCAGTCGGTGACTATGCTAGCGGTACAAACCATGTATTGCCTACTTATGGTTATGCGCAGATGTATAGTGGGCTTGATGTGATTGCCTTTATGAAAGCAATTTCTTATCAAAATTTATCTGAAGCTGGCATTAAGCATATTGGTGAAACCGTTGAAAGATTGGCTGATCTTGAAGGTCTTGATGCACATAAAAATGCGATGAGTGTTCGTTTAGCTAGTTTAAATAGATAAATTGTAAAAGATATTGTGGTTATACTAATTTAAATAATGAATCATGAAGATTGAAGCAAATACTGTTAGTGAATATCTAGATAAGATAGAGCCTTCTCGTAAAGATGCATTTGTTAAGTTACGTGATGTAATTATACAAAATATGCCAGAGGGATTTGTTGAGTGTATTAGCTATGGAATGATTGGATATGTTGTGCCTCATTCAATTTATCCAAGCGGCTATCACTGTACGCCAGAGTTGCCTTTGCCATTTATGCATATTGCTTGTCAGAAAAATTATATTGCCTTGTATAGTTCAGCAATTAATATGGATGATGAGGTTAGATGGTGGTTTATAGATGAATATGCAAAATGTATGCCAAGTAAAATTGATATTGGTAAATCTTGTGTACGATTTAAAAAAGATATTCCATATACATTAATTAGTGAGTTAGTTGCTAAAGCTAGTGTGGCAGAGTTTATAAAAGTATATGAAAGTTCATTTAAGAAATAGCATATGAGTTTATTATGTAAATGCGGCAGCGGAAATGAATATCAAGTTTGCTGTGGTAAGTATATTGATGATAATTTTCTACCTGAAACACCTGAGCAATTAATGCGTTCACGATATACTGCATATGTGTTTGGTAAAATTGATTATATAATCAAAACTATGCAGGGTAAAGCATTAAAGAAATTTAAGCCAAGTAAATCTGATTTAAATGAGCATAAAGTTGAATGGCAAAAACTCGAGCTTATCAAACACATTATGCAAAATAACAAAGGTTTTGTCGAGTTTAAAGCTTATTATCTTGATGGCGGACAATTAAATTGTATGCATGAGTTAAGTGAATTTAAGCGAAAGAACGGTCAATGGTTTTACATTGATGGTGAGATATTAAATTAAGTTTTAGTAAACTACACTGTAATAGTGTAGTTGTTTTAATTATAAAGAGATAATAAATGAAGTGGTTAGAGAAGCAGGTTCGTCCTGAGATATTAAAATTAGCACCATATGTATCTGCGCGTTCAGAGTTGGCAGATAGTTCAGGATTGATTGCACTAGATGCTAATGAAAACCCATGGGTGCCGTATCCACAAACGCCAAATATGGTACAAGTTAATCGTTACCCAGATCCTCAGCCAATTAATTTACTTAGTCGTATGGCAAATTTTTATGGTGTTAAAGCTAATCAAATTTTCGTTGGCCGCGGCATGGATGAGGGTATTGAGTTACTTATTCGTGTGTTTTGTACAGCTTATCGAGATAATATAGTTACATTTAAACCAACATTTTCTTATTATAAAGTAGCGGCTGATATTCAAGGCATTGAGACACGCGAAATTGATTTAGGTGATGCTCCTGAGTTTAAATTAGATATAGATAAAATGCTATCACTTTGTGATGAGCGTACCAAAATCATCTTTCTATGTACACCAAATAATCCAACAGGTCACTCATTAACATTTGATGAAGTTGAGCACATGTTAAAAGCACGACCAGAAACTGTGGTCGCGGTAGATGAAGCATATTTAGAGTTTAGTAATGTGCCATCAGCAGTTGCATTGATGGAAAAATATGATAATTTAGTAGTCATGAAAACGATGTCAAAGGCATTTGCTTTTGCTGGCGTTCGCTTGGGTGCTTTAATGGCGCAACCACCAATTATTGAATTAATCCGTAAAGTAATGGCACCTTATCCATTGGCTGAACCTTGTATTAATCTAGCATTGCAGACAATGTCAGCACATGGTTTACAATTAGCACAAAGTAGAATTGATACACTTAAAGCAGAGCGTAATAGAGTTTTTACTGAGCTTTCTAAATTATCAGAGATAAAAGTTTATCCGAGTGATGCAAATTTCTTGCTAATACAAGTTCATGACGCTCAGAAAACTTATAAAGAGCTGCTTGGTAAAGGCATTATTGTACGTAATCGTCATAAAGACATTCCAAATACATTGCGTATTACAATTGGTAGTCCTAGTGAAAATGATTTACTTCTTGCAGCATTTGGTTGTGGCAATAAGATAGTTAAACCTGAGCGTATTGCCACGGTTGTCCGTAATACTAATGAAACTAAAATCTTAATCGAAGTAAATCTTGATAAAACAGCACCAATAAAAATTCATACAGGTATTGGCTTCTTTGATCATATGCTTGAACAATTAGCCAAACATGGTGGGTTTAGCCTAAATTTACAGTCGATAGGTGACACGCATATTGATTATCATCATAGTGTGGAAGACGTGGCAATTGCATTAGGTGAAGCATTACGTCAAGCACTTGGTGATAAACTTGGGCTTAACCGCTATGGATTTACAGTGCCAATGGATGAGTCGTTAGCTAGTTGTAATATTGATTTGAGTGGTCGTGGAGTTTTACAATATGAAGCCAATTACCCAACTCAATTAATCGGCGATTTTCCTATTGAAATGGTTGAACACTTTTTCTATAGCTTGGCAGATTCATTGCAAGCCGCAATTCATTTAAAAGTAACTGGCGAAAATTCGCATCATATGGTAGAAGGTTTGTTTAAAGCTTGTGCAAAAGCATTAAATATGGCAATTAAAGTAACTGGGGATAGTTTACCAACAACGAAAGGTTTGTTATGACATCAATTAGTGATAATCACGCGTATAAAAAAATATTAATTATTTTATTATTGGTTTTATTGTTTATTACACAGGCTGCGACTGATATTTATATCCCCGCATTACCAATTATGGCGCACGAGTTTGGTGTTACAGCGCATGAAATGAATATGACAATCACATATTATGTTTATGCTCAAGCTGCGTTGTTTTTATGTGTAGGGCAAATTAGTGATTTAATTGGGCGTAAAAAAACAATAGTATTTGCCTTAATGGTGACATTGATTTGTACTTTTTTAATCTCCGAGTCGAAGAGTTTAAACTCTATACTTGTTTTACGTGTATTTCAAGCATTTGGTAGCGCTGGGGTTTATATCGTATCGCGATTAATTTTAAAAGAAGTTTATAACAAAGATGAGCTACTTCATGTAACTGGATTATTTATGCTTGGTTTGGTATTGTCACCTGCATTAGCGCCAGTTGTTGGGGCTTTTATTTTGAAGTATTTAGATTGGCGTTGGGTATTTAGAATTTTGGGTATTAGCATTGCTGTATTTTGGGTTGCTTGTATTATTATCCTAAAAGAAACTAACCATAAAATTCATGAGAACATTCGCGATTTTCACATTACAAAATTAATCCATGGCTATATACATGTACTAAAAGATTGGTTATTTATTCGCTATGTGTTAGTTGTTGGTGGTACCTTTGCATCATTTTATGCATTTATTACTATGTCTAGTTACATGTATATTCAAGAATATCATATCTCAGAAGTTTACTACTCGTATTTATTTACCTTTATTGCCTTTGGTTATTTGATTGGTAATAAGATAATGAGTAAATTATCAAAGTTAAAATATAATCCACATACAATAGTTGGTGTTGGAATTAGCATTGGTTTTGTGGTTTGTTTATTGTCAATTTTGGCGTTCTTTCTAACGAAACAAGTTGTAGTTTTTATAGCGTTAGTTACTTTATCTGGTTGGTTGGCACGTCTGGCAACTGCATTTATTAATCCACCAATTCAAGTAGGTGTGTTACATGCTTTCCCAGACTATAGCTCGTATGCGGTTGGATTATTAAGTTCGCTACAATATGTATTTGCTGCATTAGGCTCTTGGTCAGTTGGTGCGCTAGATATGAAACCAAGTGAAAACATTATTATCACAATGGTAATTTATACAATTTTGTCAATGGCAGTATTTAAATTAATTTCTAAAAAAGATTTCGTATAGTTAGGCTAAATAATGTTTAAAGCGGTTTGTTACGGCATACTTTCTTCGTTATTTTTTTCAGTGACGTTTATACTAAATCGTGAGATGTCATTAAATGCTGGAAGTTGGGAGTGGAGTGCCGCACTTAGGTTTATATTTATGTTGCCACTGCTTTTTATAATTTTGTTACCTAAGCAAAGTTTTATGTTGCCACTTAAGAAGGTTAAACAAAATCCATTTATTTGGCTATTATGGTCAACAGTTGGATTTGGATTGTTTTACGCACCACTTTGCTATGCAGCAAGCTTTGCACCAGCTTGGCTTATCGCGAGTAGTTGGCAGCTAACTATTCCAATTGGGGTATTGCTTACGCCTGTATTTGCAACTAAAGTATTAGGTAAAAGCTTTGTACAAAAAGTGTTTGCTACTATCTCATGGAAAATACTTTCTCTATCGTGCATAATAGTTTTTGGTGTGATTTTGTTATTGTATCCAGAGTTTCATTTAAATAATGATGGAATAATCATCGCTGTTTTATGGATATTAGTTGGAACGATTGCATATCCCTTAGGGAATCGTAAAATTATGTTAGGCACTGGTTGTGATTTAACTACGTTTCAACGTATGTTTGGTATGTGTGTGGCATCAATGCCTTTTTGGATTGTGATTGTGTCTATTGCGATGCTACAGGGCAAATTTCCAAGTAATAGCCAACTTATGCAATCAGGAATTATAGCTGTTTGCTCTGGTATAATTGCCACTTGGCTTTTATTTGAATCTGCATCAATGGTGCGAACTAATTTACATCAAATTGCGGTTATTGAATCAACTCAGGCTGGTGAAGTAATTTTTACATTACTTGGTGGGATATTATTTTTTAATGATAGTATGCCAACATTGATTAGTTGGTGTGGGATAGTTCTAATTATTGGCGGAATGCTTTTAAATAGTTTTTATGCGAATAAATTACAAAAATAAATTGAGAACATAATGAAATTAGCAGTAATTACAAGTGGTGGAGCAAATTTCTTTTCGATAGAGATGGTATTGCAGAGACTTGGTGTGGATTATAAATTAACTAATCAAAAATTAGATATAGATAATGCAGATGCAGTGATTTTGCCAGGGGTTGGCGCTGCAGAATTTGCGATGAATCGCCTCTATGAAGATGGTTTAGTCGATGTGATTAAAAATTATAAAAAACCATTACTTGGAATTTGCCTAGGTATGCAATTATTGTATGATAACTCTGAAGAGGGTAATGTAGATTGCCTTGGTATCATATCTGGTAGTGTGAAAAAATTTGATGAGAGTAAATTAATTGTGCCACATATGGGGTGGAATAATTTACAAGCTAAACAAAGTTCCGTGTTGTTAGATTCGATTGATATGAACCGAGATGTGTATTTTGTACATAGTTTTTTTGCGCCAGTAAATGAATATACGGTTGCATCAACTAATTATGGTGGTGAGTTTACTGCTATTTGTCATAAAGATAATTTTTATGGGATGCAATTTCACCCAGAAAAATCTGGCGATATCGGTGAGAAATTGATTGCGAATTTTATAAAATTAATTAAATAGAGAGATTATTGAGATGATTATTTATCCAGCAATTGACTTACGTGATGGAAAATGTGTGCGCTTGTACAAAGGTGATTTTGCAACTACTAAAGTTTATGATGAAACACCTAGTAATATGCTTGCCGAATATGCCAAATATGGTGCAACTTGGGTGCATATGGTTGATTTGGATGGTGCTAAAGTTGGTAAAGTTGTGCAAACAGGTGTTATTGCTGATTTAATCAAAAACTCTCAATTAAATATTGAAGTTGGTGGTGGTATTCGTTCTACGGAAGATGTCGAAAGATTGTTTGCTATAGGTGTAAAAAGAGTTGTCGTTGGTAGCCTAAGTGTTTCAAACCCCGAGTTGGTTAATCAGTGGTTTGAACGGTTTGGTGCTGATGCAATTGTTTTAGCTCTTGATTGTAGTTTGGATTGCAATGGTATTCCTAAGATACGCACGCATGGTTGGCAAGAAGAAGGTAAATTAAGTATTTATGATGTGCTTGCAAACTATCCAAAAGCAAAGCATGTGCTGTGTACTGATATAGCTGTTGATGGGACGCTTGAGGGTAGCAATATTCAATTATACAAACAAATGCTTGATAAATTACCGCAAATTGAAATTATTGCTTCAGGTGGTGTTGGCTCGCTTGATGATGTGCGAAAACTAAAAGAAATTGGTGTGCATGGTGTGGTGGTAGGTAAGGCAATTTATGAAAGTAAGGTTGATTTATCAGAATTATTAAAAATTTAATTTTACTTTTAAATTGAATTAAGTAATAAAGAGGCACCATAATAATTGTGCCTCTTTATTGCTATTTATTGATAAATAAATGCCCAAGCATGCCAGAAACCAAATCCTGGTCCACTTTCTGGTCCATAGTTATTTAGATACATTGAGTGATTGAAATTAAAGTATGTCACAGATTCAACAGCATTATTTTGACTATTCATAACATTGCTGCATAAATTAATAGCTTGGTTATTTTCATCGTTAACAGTGACAGATGTTGAAAGGTTGCAGTATAGCATTGATGTATAAGTAGCAAAGTCTTGATTAATATTAAACCCCAAAACTATTGGAGCAATGAAGCCATCAGAAAAAGGTAATTCAGCTTGCATCGCTACGGTAATTGGGCCATTTTCAGGGTATCCCATCCAAAGTGAAGATCCATTGTTGCCACATTCAGTAAGCGGACCTGTCATGCTTAAAGGATTTCCATATTCCATTGTAGGTATCGATTCTCCATAGCTATAACAAAGTACATCTACTGCGGAAACATTACTACTGTCTGATGAGAATAATGGTGTCATTGAAAATGATTGACCACCAATTGAACCAGTGAAAGTATTATATCCATTTGCATTAAACTCACCTAAATATCCAGCACCATTCATTGCATTTGCTACTTGAGCATTATATGTGCCATTAAATTGTTGATTCCAATAATTACACATTAAATAGGCGGAATTTTGCTTGTTTGGGCTTGAAGTTGCAGAAGGCATCCAAAAATAAAAATCTCCAGTTACCTGACCAACAGATGTACCAATATTACAAGCAGGAATAATATTATTTACTGATTCGGTTAATATTACTTTTTGAGTGCTGTAATTTGCAACATATGGGACTAAATTAATTCCATTATAAAACCCACTTTCTGTGCTACCATTTGAACTATTAAACAGAACAGGGCAAGATGTACTATTAAAAGGTTGTGATTCAGCACTTTCGTTTTTTATGTAATTAGTTAATGTCGAGTTACAAATTGCGGGATTGCGTATACCATCAAATTGATATAGTATTCCCATTGTGTTTCCTACTTTAGTTTTCCAGCTATTGCCAGGAGTGAAGCTAATAGGAGTTTTCACATTTATACCAGCATTTTCTAGATATTCATTAGATTCATAAATAGATTTTAAAACGCCATTTACATCATAATAAGCAAGTTGACTACTTTCTAACTGAAAGGCTGCAGCTGGATCCGTCATTATGTATTGTATAGTATTAATATAAAGTTGGTTAAATTTCGCAGAGTAGACTAGACTTAGTTGTTGCTGAGCTGCATTATAAAGATTAGTTTGATTAATTAATGTTGTGCTTTCTATTCTATCTGAATAAGTATAGTATGTTCCACCATAGTTGCTTATTGACGGGATTTGATATTGAGCACCAATGCCTCTAATCGCTGCAAAGTAATTAGCTTGATTTATCATAAATTCAATTGAGTATGCAGATTGTAAAGTCAACATGCTTTGTTGATATAGATATACAATTGAATTATTATAGTTCTGAATTAGAGGAACTATATTTTGATTATTTGATAAAGTCTGCTGAATTTCAACAATATATGACTCATAAATACTTTGGTATGTTAAAAGCAGTGCACTATTTTGAGCTTGTGACACATATTGAAAACAATTGCTTGTACATGAGTTATTAACTTGAGTAGCTGTTGCATTCATTAACGCAATTTGATAGCTTGTGCTATCAGAAATAACCATTGTAGAAATATCTGTATATCCACTAATAGGCATCTGTAATAGTGATGCTCCAGTTGATTCACCAGATTGATTTGCTAATCCTGAGTATTTTAAAAAGTTTTGAGTCATCCCATCTATGCTTGTAGAGCCAACTATATACAAATCGGCTTGGCTAAGAGTTTGATTGTTAATTCCAGCGATATTTCTAGCATTAGTTATAATGTCAGATAATAAGATTTGTATTTCGCCATTAATATCAGTGATTTGGCTTTCTATGTTATTAATTTCACCTTGTACTATATTAAAGTCATGTGTAAAAGTCTGGTCTGAATATGCTAAGCATGATGTTAGCCCAGTTGAGTTATTATATAAGTATTGACCAATGCCAAAATTTGCGGCACTTGCACCAAAGCTTAATACACTGCCAGCAACTGGGATAAAACTAAGTAAATTTCCAAAAAATGATGCTATTTTTGTATCTTCACCAATTTGTGATTGATAGCTCATTTGTTGGATTGGATTTACACAATTAGTTTTATTTGTAATTGGGTCACTAAATGTAATGTTTGCGCCATTAATTATTGTAGTATTGAGCGAAAATGATGAAGGTGATGGTTGCTGTACGTTAATTGGTGTGTTTGTATATTCATAAACTTGAACATAACTAATTGGACCTAATGGTAATGTTTTTTTTAATGATGAACCGCTTGGTGAACCAGAGCCACATGAAATGATAAGCACCGCTAGCGTACTTAATGCTACAAAATTACGACTAAACACAATTAACCTCTTTTAATATAAACCGTAAATGGATAAATTTTTAGGGGCGTATTATAGCATTTTATTGTGCGATACACGTATAATGTGTGCTGCTTGGATTGAGTGTTTTTGTAATTTTTGTCTTGTTGTGTCAAATTTGAACTAAGTACATAAATATACTCATTGTTAGAATAGATAGCGCCGTTGACAGTACGGTGCTAGATATATTTTCTTCTGGTTGGATACCAAATAATACACTAAAAAATGTCGCACTTACAGCAGGTGGCATGGCACACAATATCACTAATTCTTTAGCAATTAATCCATCTAGTCCAACTAATTTAATAATTATCATCATAAAGAGTGGGTGCAAAATATTTTTAAATAATATATTTAGCCAAACTATTTTGCTTGGAAATATTTTAAAGCGCGAAATTATTAATCCTAAAGTAAATAAAGATACGCCTGAAGATGAACTACCAATGATTTCAAAGCTGTGACTTATAAGGTGTGGTAATTTTATACCTAATACTGCAAATGCAAGGCCTGCAAATGATAGTGTTATTAGCGGTGTTTTTACTATTTTAAGTGCAATCTTTTTAAAATTAATATTATCAAATCCGATTACACCTATTTCAATCAAAATCAATGTAATAGGAATAATGATTATCCCAGTGATTATGTTACTAACTACTATAGGAAGCATTGCTTGGTTACCAACAATTGCCAACATTAATGGTATCCCAAGGAATGCTGTGTTAGGGTATGAACATAAATATGATGTTTGCGCGCTTTCTTGAATAGATTTTTTGAGTATAAATTTATGTATCAAGAATGTGAATACAAACATACCAAATAAACCTATGACAAATGCAATATTCATTTTAGGTTCAAGTAATGCTTGCAAATTCGCATTGGCAACGGTATTGAATAATAGTATTGGTAAACTGAAATTTAAAATATATATAGTCAATCCACTATCGCATTTCTCAGGAATGATTTTGGCTTTGCCAGCAATGTAACCAATGATTACAACTATGGCAACAGATAGTAGTGCGGTAATAAAAGTATTCATAAGAGTAGATTATACACTGAGTGAGTTAGCGATAGTTATGCTAGAATCATTGGTTTAACTATTATTACAGAATAAATAAATTGATATGAATCATTATCGAATATTAATCCAATCTCCAGACTCAACAGGCTTGATTTATCTTGCTTCAAAAGTTTTTTACGAAAATAACTTGAATATCGTGAGTAATCATGAATTTGTTGATCGTGAAAATAATCTATTTTTTATGCGAAGCGTAGTAACTGGGGATACTGATGCGACTATGTTATATGATGCATTAGCTAAAACGTTACCAAGCCATGCTAGAATTGAGATTAAATTAGCTCGTAAAAAAAATATTGTCCTAATGGCAACCAAGGAAGCACATGTATTGGGTGATTTATTGATTCGCTATCAAGAAGGTCAACTAGATGCAAATATTGTTGGTGTAATTTCAAATTACAATACTTTGCGTCCTTTGTGTGAACATTTTGGATTAGCGTATTATCATATCTCTACAGAAAAT
>RXKI01000061.1:5574-20036 GCA_003962895.1 Neisseriaceae bacterium | reverse complement strand
ATTGGTGCTAATCCATATAAGCAAGCTTTTGAGCGTGGTGTAAAAATTATTGGTGCTACAGCGCATATAGTTAATGAAAATCTTGATGAGGGTCCAATTATTGAGCAAGATATTATTCACATAAATCATAGCTATGATTGGCAAGATATGCAAAAGGCTGGGCGTGATGTTGAGAAAGTTGTTTTAGCTCGTGCGCTTAAATTGGTGCTTGAGGATAGGGTCTTTGTACATGGCAATAAAACCGTAATTTTCTAATTTGTAAAGTATGTAATACAAGAAAAAATGATAAAATTTTGCAGTAACCTGATTATTTTGTGAGGAGATTGATTGTGCGTAAATTTATATTGCTAATATCGGCTTTGCTACTGTTTGGTACAGCTAATGCTTTTGTAATCAATGCTAGTACACAAAATTTGTACCTAGGGGATAATAACGTTAGTTGTGGTAGATATACGCTATCAGCAAATTCAAGACAAAACGATGTTGAGAGTTTTTGCTCAGTAGTTGATTCTGAGTATCAAGGTGGAACTACTTGGCTGAGAGTACAGACAACTGAACTTGGTGTAATTGATTGTGCTTTTAATAGCGGTCGATTAAGTGAGTGTTATAAAGATAATTAGATGTTAAAAAAACGCATAATTCCATGTTTAGATGTACGCGACGGGCAGGTTGTAAAAGGTGTGCAATTTCGTAATCATGAAGTTGTTGGCGATATAGTTGAATTATCTAAGCGCTATTCAGAAGCTGGTGCAGATGAATTAGTATTCTATGCAATTACAGCTAGTAGTGATGAAAAAAATAACGATCGTCGTTGGATAAAAGATATTGCTCGACAAATTAATATACCATTTTGTGTGGCTGGTGGGATTCGTTCTGTTGCTACTGCTGAAGAGGCTTTAGCAAGTGGTGCTGATAAGATCTCAATTAATTCACCAGCGCTAGAAAATCCAGATTTAATTGATGAATTGGTTAAGCGTTTTGGGAGCCAATGTGTGGTAGTTGGAATTGATAGTTGGGCAGCTGATGGCGATTACCAAGTACTACAATATACCGGTGATGAGAAAAAAACCATTAAATCAAAGCGTAGTACAATTGATTGGACCAAAGAAGTGGTGTCAAGAGGTGCTGGTGAAATTGTGCTTAATTGTATGAATCAAGATGGTGTACGTAAAGGTTATGATATCGCGCAAACTAAACTTTTAGCTGAAGCGGTTAATATTCCAATTGTTGCATCAGGTGGGGCAGGCGCTATGGAGCATTTTACTGAATTATTTACCCAAACTAAAGCTACAGGTGGCTTAGCAGCGTCGGTATTTCATAAACAGGTTATGACTATTGGTGAGTTAAAAGAATACTTGACTCAGAACAATATTGCAGTTAGATTATAGGTGGAAAAATGGAATTAACATTTAATTTTGATAAACCAAATAATACTTTTTATACAATCGTTGATGGACATAAATCTGTTATCACGTACACAGTTCGAGATGATGTTTGGTATTTAGAGCATACAGTCGTACCAAAAGAGTTATCAGGTCAAGGTGTAGGAAGCAAGTTGGCTAAATATGTATTTGATTATTTACAAGAAAATAAAATTAAATACAAATCAGTTTGTAGTTTTCTAGTTGCTTACGAACAAAAGCACGGAATTTAATTTGATGAAAAAAATACTATTTGTTTGTGCAATGTTTTTTGCTATTGGGTCGTCGGTTGCTGAGTCGTATTCAATTAATGTATTCGCAAACGTTGATGGTGCAGCTGGTAAACAGATTGAACAAGTGAATTCTGCCATGAAGCAAGCGAATATCTATTCTGATTATAAAATATCGCCATTTGCAGATAGCCATAATGTGCATTTGACAATGTATTTAACTAAATACCCAGAATCACAATTAGTGAATGTTGAAAATACAGTGAATGCTATAGCTGCTAATACTTCAAATTTCAGTGTGTTAAGTTCAGGTGTTACGCTAAAAGCAAGTGATTTTTTAATGCTTGATGTTACGAATACGCCAAGGCTTCAAATTTTAACGGATAAGCTAGTTGCATCATTAAGTAAATATCGCGATATAAATACTAAGATTCCTGCATGGGCGGTTAATTACCCAGAGAAAGTGCAAATGTTCCAAGAGTATGGAGGTCCAAATGTTTATGAGGGCTTTGACCCGCATTTTAGTATTTTTGCGGCTAAAATACCGAGTGGTGAACGTGGTGATTTTGATGAGCGAGTAGATGAAGTTATTGATAATTTAAGTTTTTCACCCGCGACTATTCAAATTACAGGTCTTGGCATTGGTATAGCTAATGAGAATGGACAAATTGTTAAAGTAATTAAAGAATATTCATTTAAGAAATGAGTTTATTGTGGCATTAGATATAAATAAAATTGATTTTAATAAAAATGCAGATGGCTTAGTTCCAGTTGTTGTACAAGAGAATGATACACTTCAAGTTTTGATGCTTGGTTATATGAATCAAGAAGCTGTGAATGAAACATTGCAAAGTAAGAAAGTAACTTTTTATAGTCGAACTAAGCAAAGACTTTGGGTTAAAGGCGAGACTAGTGAAAATTATTTAATGCTTAATGATATTCATTTAGATTGTGATAATGATACAATTTTAGTGATGGCAACACCTTGTGGCCCAACTTGTCATACTGGTGATATTAGTTGCTTTGGTAAAGAGTATAGCCCAGCATTGAGTAAAATTGGTATGATGGATAAAGTTATCCGAGATAGAATTGCAAATCCTACAGATGGTAGCTATACTAATCAATTAATTAAGCGTGGTTTAAATAAAGTTTCGCAAAAAGTTGGCGAGGAAGCTGTGGAAGTTGTTATTGCTGCGTTGGCCGAGACTGATGCTGAATATATTGGTGAAATGACAGATTTGTTGTATCATTCATTGGTATTGTTGCACGCCAAAAAACTAGAGCTTTCTGATATTGCAGAAATTATAGATAAACGTCATCAAGCAATGAAGTAATTTAATAAAGAATAGATATGTATATTGATAATGTAAAATTTGCTAAACAAGAAAATAAATTAGATGGTGTGACCAATGTTGCAGAGCTTACTCGCGTGCAAGAAATGGGTGAGTACAGCGGAGAGGTGAAGTATTCATTGGTTGGTTCAGTTGATAAATTAAACAGACCAACACTCACGCTGAAAGTATGTGGTATAATAACCGCTTTATGTCAAAATTGCTTACAGCCAATGAGTTTGACGTTAGATAGAGTTTCACGAGTTACTATTTTTTATAATGAAGAACAGTTAGATACAGCATTATTTAATGATGAGTCTTCTGATGTTGAAGATGGAGTGCTGCGTGAAGAAGAATTTGACGTATTGAATTTTTTGGAAGATGAAGTTATTATGTTATTACCTTATGCGCTTAAGCATGAGGAGTGTGTGGGCATGAGTTATGAAGATAAAGCAGATAGCCCATTTGATGTGTTAAAAAATATTATTTAGAGGAATCTAAAAATGGCAGTTCAACAAAATAAAAAATCTCCGTCTAAACGCGGTATGCACCGTTCACATGATTTCATCACGGCTCCTGCAACTGCAGTTGAAGCTACAACTGGTGAAATTCATTTACGTCACCACATCAGCCCAAATGGTGTGTACAGAGGTAAAAAAGTAATCAAAACTAAAGGCGAATAATTCTCCTTAAGGAATTAGCATGACATCTGTTATATCAGTGGATGCGATGGGTGGTGACAATGGTCTTACTGTTACCATTCCTGCTTGTATTAGGTTTTTAAATGAATTTGCTGATGCAAGTTTGGTGTTATCTGGTAATGAAGATTCTATTAAAAAAGCTTTAGGTGTAGATTTAGAGCGTTTTGGCAGTCGAATTCGTATCGTTCATGCTACTCAATTAGTTGAGATGGACGAGCAGCCACAAGTTGCAATGCGTAAGCGTGCTTCATCAATGCGTTTAGCTATCAATGAAGTGAAAGATGGCTCAGCACATGCAGTTGTTTCTGCTGGGAATACTGGCGCACTAATGGCAACAGCTCGCTACGTTCTTCGTACGCTAGATGGAATTGATAGACCTGCAATCGCTAAAATGATGCCTACAGTATCAGGTGAAGTTTGCGTGCTTGATTTAGGTGCTAATGTTGAGTGTGACCCTGTTCATTTACTACAGTTTGGTGTGATGGGTTCGCAATTGATGAAGGCTGTTTCTGGTAAACAAAACCCAGTAGTTGGTATTTTGAATATTGGTAGCGAAGAAATTAAAGGTAACGAAACAGTCAAAAAAGCTGCGGAGCTTTTAAGAAAAACTGATCTAAACTTTTGTGGTAACGTAGAAGGAAATGATATCTTTAAAGGTGTTGTTGACGTCGTTGTTACTGATGGTTTTACTGGTAATGTAGCACTAAAAACTACTGAAGGTGTTGCCAAAATGATTGGTTCATTCTTAAAAGAAGAATTTAGTCGTAATATCATTACTAAGTTAATTGCTGTATTGTCATTTCCAGTTCTGAAACGATTAAAAAATCGAGTTGATCCAAGTAAGTATAATGGCGCTATATTATTAGGTCTTAATGGCTTAGTAGTTAAAAGTCATGGTGGAACTGATGTTGATGGTTTTTACTATGCATTACTTCAAGCGTATCATGAGTCACAAGCTAATGTCATACAAGTTATGCAAGATTATTTAGCTAATAATAAACATATCTTTGATCTATCTATTGATTTAACAGAATTTAAAGATCTACAATCGCTATGATTATATCGAATATTTTAGTGATTAAAGTTAATTTGGTGGTTTCGTAGTAAGTAGGATTTTGTATTCCTACTTTTTCGCATTTTATGGAAAGTTTGCATAATGTCTAAATATTCAAAAATTATTGGTACAGGGAGTTACTTACCTAAAAGAACTCTGACCAATACAGATTTAGAACGTATGGTAGACACTGATAATGAATGGATTGTTGAGCGTACAGGCATTGAAAATCGTCATTTGGTGGATAATGAAACTGTTCTAGACATGGCATATAATTCTGCAATAAAAGCGATTGAAGCTGCAAATATTGTTGCAACAGATATTGAATTAATTATTGTTGCAACTAGTACACAAGATTCAGTTATGCCATCAACTGCATGTTATTTACAAGAGCGTTTAGGAATTAAAGTCGCTAAAGGTGCATTTGATATGCAGGCTGCTTGTAGTGGGTTTGTCTATGCGTTGAGTGTTGCTGATTCGATGATAAAAAATAATTTGGCAAAAAATGCATTGATTATTGGTGTAGATGCAATGTCACGAATTATTGATTATACTGATCGTGGTACTTGTATATTATTTGGTGATGGTGCTGGTGCTGTGGTTTTATCTGCAAGTGATGAACCAGGTATTCTTGCATCTAGAATATATTCAGATGGTAGCTATACCTCAATTTTAAACTGTGATGCTAATATTGCCGCGGGTAAAGTTAATGGTAATCCATACTTACAAATGGATGGTCAAGCGGTATTTAAATTTGCTGTAAAAGCATTAACCAAAGTTGCTAAAGAACTTGTTAATGATGCTGGATGCAATCTAGAAGATGTTGATTGGATAGTGCCACATCAAGCAAATACTAGGATTTTAGAAGCTGTATCAAAAACATTAGATTTTCCAGTTGAGAAAGTAATTCAAACCGTAAAATATCATGGTAATACATCAGCTGCATCTATTCCCCTTGCACTAGATACGGCTGTAAAAGATAATACAATTAAGCATGGTGATTTACTGTTGCTTAAAGGTGTTGGTGCTGGATTTACTTGGGGTGGTTTGTTAGTTAGATTTTAAATTATAGGTAAAGATAATGAGTAATAAATTTGCATTTGTTTTTCCAGGTCAAGGCTCACAGTCATTAAAAATGATGGATGGCTTTGGCGATTTACCAGTTATTAAAAATACATTTGATATTGCATCAAATGCTATTGGTATTGATTTATTAGCTATGCTACAAGAAGATACTGCTGATAGTATCAATCAAACAATTAATACTCAGCCACTTTTATTAACGGCTAGCTATGCAACTTATTTAGCTTGGTTGGAAAAATCAAATAATAAGGCTCCAGATTTTGTTGCTGGTCATAGCCTAGGTGAGTATAGCGCGTTAGTTGCAAGCGGTGTGATTGACTTTGTAGAAGCAGTAAAATTAGTGCGTAAACGTGCTGAATATATGCAAGCAGCAGTTAAACCAGGTGAAGGTGCTATGGCTGCAGTACTTGGTTTAGCTGACGAAATAGTTATTGATGTTTGTCAAAAAATTATGAATGAAGGCCATGGTGTGGTCGAAGGAGTTAATTTTAACTCTGTTGGTCAAATTGTAATTGCGGGCAATAAAGCTGCAGTTGAAGAAGCGAGTATCCGTTTAAAAGATAGTGGAGCACGTAAAGTATTGCCATTACCAGTATCTGTGCCTTCTCATTGTGCGTTAATGAAACCAGCCGCTGAAAAATTAAACCTTGAATTAGAAAAAATTGACTTTAAAGTGCCAAAAATACCTATTGTGCAAAATGTAAATGCACAAGTTTCAACAGATGTAATTAATCTTAAATGCGGGTTAGTTGAACAATTACACTCTCCAGTGTTATGGACGAAAAGTGTGGCTAAGTTAGCTAAAAATCATGTTAATTTACTTGTTGAATGTGGACCTGGTAAAGTTTTATCTGGGTTAAATAAACGTATTCATGAATCAGCGCAAATTGCTAATTTACAAAATAGTGCAGATTTAGATAAATTGTTAGAAATTTTAAATCAAGAATAACAGGAGCTTTAATAGTATGAGTGATGTTAAAAAAATTGCTTTGGTAACTGGTGCAAGTCGTGGAATTGGTAAAGCGATTGCATTAAAACTTGCAAATGATGGCATGATAGTTATTGGAACTGCAACAAGCGATTCTGGTGCTGATGCGATTACTAATTATTTAAAAGAATTTGGTGGACGTGGGATTAAGCTGAATGTAAATCAAAAAGATAGTATTGAGCAAGTTGTAGCAGATATTGCTGCAAATGAAGGTGATATTACTGTCTTGGTTAATAATGCGGGTATTACTAAAGATACATTATTAATGCGTATGAAAGAAGAAGATTGGGATGATGTTTTAGATACAAATCTTAAGTCAGTATTTTTATTGGTTAAAACAGCTATTCGTGGTATGACTAAGGCAAAGTTTGGACGCATTATTAATATTGCATCTGTTGTTGGATTTATGGGTAATCCTGGTCAAGCAAACTATTCTGCTGCTAAAGGTGGTATGATTGCAATGACTAAATCGTTTGCAAAAGAATTTGGTAGTCGTAATATTACGGCTAATTGTGTTGCACCTGGTTTTATACAAACAGATATGACTGATAAATTATCTGATGAAGTACGCGATTCATACATCAAAGCGATTCCATTAGCTAAATTTGGTCAAACATCAGATATTGCTAATGCCGTAAGTTTCTTAGCTAGTGATGGTGCGGGTTACATAACGGGTAGTACAATCCATGTCAATGGTGGTTTATACGTATAAATTTGTTATTTGTATAAAGATTAAAAAATCCTTCTAATTATAGAAGGATTTTATTTTTACCAGCTAACTACACCCCACTGAGGCGTTGACATTGGATTTGGATTTAAAGTATGTGATGACGAGTTAACTTCATTATCTTTAGGCGTTAAGTAGTAGTCTGGCATACCACCATCAGGGTTATCTACATTAACTTGGGTAACTGCACCACCTGGACCTTTTACGTCAGTAATAGTTTTAAATTTACTTGGCTGTGATTCATTTTGGGCTGCAGCACTTTTTACGCTAATAGCATCTTTACTTTCACCAATTTGTGGTAACATTATTTGACCTTGCCCAATATTAGGGTTATTAGGTGGCTGAGGAATATTGTTGTTATCAGATGATCCCATTCCGGCACAGCTAACTATTGTTGCAATTGAGCATGTAATTAAAGATAATTGTACTAGTTTTTTCATTGAGTTTTCCTTATTATGATATTTCTTCATGCCAGTAGTCGCCATCACGAGCAAGCATTGCTGATGAACTAGCTGGTCCCCAAGAACCTGCTGCATATTGCTTAGGAATTATTTTGTGGTTTTCCCATGTTTCAATAATTGGCATTACCCATTTCCATGCTTCTAATTGTTCATCACGGCGAACAAACAAGCTTAAATTACCGCGGATTACATCCAAAAGTAAACGCTCATAACCATCAGTACGACGCGTGGTAAACATTTTATTGAAATCTAAATCTAAGTAAACAGGGTGGAGTCTATTACCATCGCCTGGTTCTTTAGCTGAGAAAAATAATTGTACAGTTTCTTCTGGTTGTATGCGAATAATCAAACGATTACCTACATTACGTCCATTGGTTGGGAATATTTTACATGGGATATCTTTAAATTGAATAACAATCTCAGCAACTTTTTCTTCCATTCTTTTACCTGTACGTAAATAAAATGGCACGCCAGCCCAACGCCAATTTTGTATTTCAATTTTAAGCGCAACAAACGTTTCAGTTAAACTGTTCTTATTAATATTATCTTCTTCAAGATATCCTTTAACGTGTTCTCCACCAACTGAACCAGATTTATACTGACCTCTAGTTACATTTTGGAAAACGTCTTCTTCGGTTAATGGTTTTAATGAGCGTAAAACTTTTAACTTTTCATCACGAATTACATCAGCATCTAAGCTTGATGGTGGCTCCATTGCAACAATACACAACATTTGTAATAAATGATTTTGCAACATATCGCGAAGAGCACCAGTTTTTTCATAGAATGCACCTCGTGAACCAACACCTAAATCCTCAGCAACTGTGATTTGTATACTTTGTACCCATTGACGACGCCATAATGCTTCAAATAGAGTATTTCCAAAACGGATTGCCATTAGATTTTGTACTGACTCTTTACCAAGGAAATGATCAATACGGTAAATTTGATTTTCACTAAAATATTGCGCTACATAATCATTAATATCTGTTGATGAGTCATAATCATTGCCAAGTGGTTTTTCCAAAACTATTCGAGCTTTTTCATGATTCAAATTTACACTTGCTAAATTATGAATGATTGGTTTGAATAATGACGGTGCTGTTGATAAATAATAGATATTGTCGCGATTACAGTCTAACTGATTTTTTAAAGTTATATAATCAGATTCTTGCTCTACATTCATATTTACATAGGTAATATGTTTGCTAAATTCATTCCATGAATTTATGTCGACATTTTGCTTTGCCTCAATTGCAAATTCATATGCACTGTCGCAAAATTGCTTAGTGTCAATATCGTGACGACCAATGCAAAAAAATCTTGATTCTGGGTTGAAGCTTTGATCGATAAAAGCATTGTAAAGTGCTGGTAAAAGCTTGCGACGCACTAAATCTCCAGTTGCGCCGAAAAGTACCATATCAAAAACATTATTATTTTGTGAGTTTAATTTCATATAAATTTATTGTTCATCTAGTTAATCTTTAAGACGGATTATACCTTAATTTATGCAAAATTTAGATATGAATTTAAATAGTCTATTGATGTGGATTTTATTCAATTAATTATGTGCTAAAATCTTTGTGTTTAAAACATAAATGAAATGTGCTTTATCTCTTTTAAATGGTGCCAAAATGTCCGTTCCAACGCAAGTTAATTTGTATTCTCCACTAAAAGGTATTTTTGTTAATTTATCTAATGTTCCAGATCCAGTTTTTGCTGAAAAAATGGTTGGTGATGGTTTTGCTATTGATCCTCTAGATGGCACATTGTATGCTCCATTAGATGGAACTGTAAAATCTATCCATCGTGCAAAGCATGCCATAACTATAGAATCAGAATTTGGCTTTGATGTCTTAATTCATATCGGCTTAGAAAGCGTATCGTTAAATGGTCAAGGATTTGAAGTTTTAGTAACTGAAGGGCAAAAAATAAAAGCTGGACAAGTTTTGTCTAAATTTGACATAAATTTTGTTGCTGAGCGCATTGTCACAATGATTACTCCAATATTGGTAACTGATATTGAAGAGAAGAATATTTCTATTGAATTGCTTGCGCATGATGTTTTAGTTGAAGTTGGTCATCCGATGATGTTGGTTAAATTAAATGTGACAACTGAAGACTCTGTGATTACTGAGAGCGGTGCATCAGTTGAATCATCCCTAATTACAATATCAAATCATCATGGTATTCATGCGCGTCCAGCTGCACAATTAAGTATGATTGCGCGTAAATATCCAAAAAGCGAAATTTTATTAATCAAAGGTGAAGAATCTGCAAACGTTAAGAGTGTCGTTTCACTTTTAAGTTTATCTGTACAGTTTCAAGATCAAGTTAAAGTATTAGCCAAGGGTGAAAATTGTGACTCTGCTATTGCTGAGATAGTTGCTCAAATCAATGAACTTCATGATGATGCCTCAGAAGTTATTCAAACCACATCACAAGCGGTTGATGCAAAAGTTGAGAATGGTCAATATTTTGGTGTTGTAGCATCATCTGGTTTGGCAGTTGGTAAATTCGTTAGGCAAAACGCAACAGAGTTTAATTATGCTAAAGAAAACACAGATGTACAACAAGAGTTGACTAAATTAGATTTAGCAATTAATAAATTAATCAAGGATATTGAGACTGGATTAAATGGTCTCTCTCATCAAGATGGAGCGCATAAAAATATATTAAATGCACATTTAATGATTCTAACAGACCCAGAATTGATTGATTTAGCTCAAAGCTATGTTAAAACTGGAGCATCAGCTGCTGCGGCTTGGGATAATGCGACTAATGTGTCATGTGATAGATTGCTAGCAACAAAAAATCAGTTATTGATAGAGCGTCAAAGTGATTTCTATGATGTAAGAGATAGAGTGTTGACAGAATTATGTGGCGAAGATAGTAAAGTTTCTGTTACTTATGATGAGGAGGTGATTTTAGTTGCAGAAGATTTTACTCCTTCACAAATTATTGAGTTAAATGATAAAGTAAAAGGTCTAGTGAGCGTTCGCGGTGGGGTTACATCTCATGTATCGATTTTAGCTCGTACTAAAGGTATTCCATTGTTAGTCGGAGTGGCTAGCGAACTATTGAAAGAAAAAGCTGGTAAAGTTATTTTAGATACATTAAATACAGCAACGCTATCAACGAGACCTAGTCAAGTTGAGATTGATACTGCAACAAATGCAGTAGTTAAACACGCAGAAGATTTGTGGGTGGCGAAACAATCATCTGGTAAATCTGCAACTACTCAAGATGGTGTGCAAGTAAATTGCTTGGCAAACATTGGTAGTTTGAGCGATGCGAAAATTGCAACAAGTAATGGTTGTGATGGAGTTGGTTTATTTAGAACTGAATTTATGTTTTTAGAGTCTAAAGAAGCTCCAAGTGAAAGCCAACAGTACAAAGAGTATGTTGATATAAATGAAGCTTTATTACATAAAAGTTTTGTGATTCGTACCTTAGATGTCGGTGGTGACAAGAAAATTTCATATATTCCACAGTTGCATGAAGAAAATCCGATGCTGGGTATTCGTGGTGTGAGACTGTGTTTAGCTAATCGAGAGTTATTTAAAACTCAATTACGTGCAATCATAAAAACAAGAGCTGAAAATATCAAAATTATGGTGCCAATGATTTCTAAATTAACTGAGTATAGAGCTGTTAAACAGTTGGTTGAAGAAGTTAAGTCAGAATTAGGTATTACGACTAATATTAAGCTTGGAATAATGGTTGAAGTTCCATCGGTTGCATTTATGAGTGAAGCATTTGCCAAAGAAGTTGATTTTATGTCAATTGGGACTAATGATTTAACTCAATATGTAATGGCGGTAGATCGTGAGCATACTGAGTTAGCTAAAGAAATTGACCATTTGCATCCTGCGGTTATTTCAGCAATTGCAGCAACAGCAAAAGGTGCACAAAAGCATTCAACTGAATTATCCGTTTGTGGACTAATGGCATCGGAGCGTTTGGCAATTCCTGTTTTAATTGGCTTAGGCATTACAAATTTATCAATGACAGTTAGTACGATTCCAGAAAATAAAGCTTTTATTCGTACATTAGATTTCAAAAAATGTAATGAAGTTGCAGAGCATTGCTTAAGCCTTACTACGGTTATTGAAGTTCGTGAATATTTAAAATCTCAGTTTAACTAAAAGGTTACCAAAATGACGTTCAAATTTACATCTATTCAAGCTTTAGGTCGTGCGTTGATGTTACCTATTGCAATGCTTCCAGTTGCAGGGTTATTACTAAGACTTGGACAACCAGATTTATTAAATATTACAGCTATTGCTGATGCGGGTAATGCGATTTTTGCCAATCTACCATTGCTATTTGCTATAGGTGTTGCTGTTGGGTTTGCCAAAGATAATAATGGTGCATCAGGATTGGCTGGTGCCGTTGGTTATATGATTTTAACTGCCATGCTAAAAAGTATTAATAAAGACATTGATACTGGTGTGTTTGGTGGGATTATGATTGGTTCTTTAGCTGGGTTTTTGTATAACAAGTATAAAGATATCAAGTTACCAGAATTCTTAGCATTTTTTGGTGGTAAGCGTTTTGTGCCAATCATAACTGGGGTAGTTGCCGTAGTTTTGGGTGAGGTTTTAGGTGTAATATGGCCGCCAATTCAAACAGGATTACACAGCTTTAGTTTGTGGATGTCAGAGTCTGGCGAAATTGGGTTATTCATATTTGGTATGTTTAATCGACTTTTATTAGTGACAGGATTACATCACGTATTAAATAGTTTATTCTGGTTCCAGTTAGGTGATTTTACTAATGCTCAAGGCGTAGTAGTTCACGGTGATATCGCTAGATTTATGGCAGGTGACCTAACTGCAGGATATTTCCAAGCTGGTTTCTTCCCAATTATGATGTTTGGTTTACCTGCAATGTGTTTAGCTATGTACACAACTGCACATACGAAAAACCGTAAAATGGTTGCTGGTTTATTACTATCAATGGCATTAACTTCATTTTTAACTGGAATTACTGAGCCAATTGAGTATTCATTTGTATTTTTAGCACCGGTATTGTATTTGATTCACGCTGTATTGACTGGTATATCAATGGCGGCAATGGAGATGCTGCATGTTCGTCTAGGTTTTTCTTTCTCTGCTGGTGCAATTGATTATGTACTCTTCTTTAAATTAGCGCAAAATCCATTGTTAATGCTACCTGTTGGTATTGTAATGTTTGTGGTTTATTATACACTTGGAGTGTTTTTTATCCGTAAACTTAATTTACAGACTATTGGACGTGAAAGTGAAGAAGAAGTTGCAGCGAAACAAAATGTAACTACAGGTAGTGTTACTGAAGTTGCTGCTAAGTTTGTTGATGCTTTAGGTGGCGCAGAGAATCTAGATAATGTAGATGCGTGTACTACGCGACTTAGATTAACAATTAAAACAGTTGATGTGGTTGATAAAGTTGTCTTGAAAGCACTTGGTGCAAAAGGTTTTGTATCGCCTAGCGCAACAGCGTTTCAAGTGATTTTAGGACCACAAGCAGAAATTGTGGCAAGTCAAATTCGTGATTACCTGGCAAGTAATCAAGGAGCATCTAAGTCAGTTAAAAAAACTGAAGTAAAGAGCCAAGCATCTCAAGTAGTTGAAAAGATTGTAGATAAAGTTAGCAATAATTCAATACACGCGATTAACTTAGAGGTTTTTGAACAAGCTGCTGGTAGTGCCTCCAATATTCAATCTATAAAGGTAGTTGCGCTTACCCGTGTTAAAATAGCTTTTTTAGATTCAAATAAACTTAATGAAGAGTTGCTTTTATCATCTGGCGTTATTCAAGTGACAAAAATTTCAAATTATGAAGTTATGTGTTATATTGGCGATACGGCTGATAGTTTTGTAAAAAGTGTTCATGAGCTTAAGAAATAAGTTAGGTAATTATTAAAAATGATTAATATTTTTATTATTTCTCATTCAGAAATAGCAAATAGTTTTGCGTACTGTTTAGAGCATGTACTTGGTAAAAGAGTTGATAATTTGGTGATTTTACCAGTTAAAAAAACTGAAGAACCTGATGCTATTTTGGTTAAAGCACAAGAAATTGTAAAAAAACAGCTTGAGAAATATGATGGAATTATAATTTTAACCGATATTTTTGGTGCTACACCAAGTAATATTGCATGTAAATTGGTTCAACCCGATGTAGTTGAAGTAGTAAGTGGATTAAATTTATCTATGTTACTCAGAGCTATATCTTATTCATCAAGTACAATTAAAGAGTGTGTGGCAAAATCGGTTGAAGGTGGTATAAATGGAATTATCCACATGGGAGGTAATTAATGCAAAGTCGTGATATCGAAATCGTAAATAAATTAGGTCTTCATGCACGCGCATCATCTAAATTGGTGCAACTAGCTAATAGCTTTAAAAGTGAAATATTTATCAATAAAAATGGTCGTAAAGCTAATGCTAAAAGTATTATGTCATTAATGATGTTGGCAGCT
>RXKI01000061.1:0-5524 GCA_003962895.1 Neisseriaceae bacterium | reverse complement strand
AGATTTCAGTTACTTGTGATGGTGCAGATGAAGTTACTGCACTAGAGCAAGTTTGTCAATTATTTGCCGATAAATTTAACGAAAACGAATAGATATAAATAGGTACATTGAGATATGAGTATCGTATTACATGGTTTTGGTTTGGGTGGTGGGATTGCCATCGGTAAGGCTTATGTATTAAATAAAGACCTTAACGATGTTGCAGAACTATCACTTGATGAAACAGAGTTAGAGCATGAAATTAAGCGCTTTGAGGATGCTTTAATTGAGACACGTAAAGAACTAGAGCATTTACGAAATACGATTCCATCTGGTGCTCCTGCTGAGTTGGGCGCTTTTTTATCATTAAGTATAATGATGATTAATGATTCTCAAATTTCCAAAGCTCCGATAGAGCTTATCAAAGAGTATTCATGTAATGCTGAATGGGCTTTAAAAAAGCAAACAGAAGTATTATCGCGTCAATTTGACGAAATGGAAGATGAATATCTAAAAGAGCGTAAAAATGACGTTGTACAAGTAATCGAGCGAATATTCAAAAACTTATCAGGTAATGATTTTGATTGGGAGTGTGGAGGTAAGTTAGAAAAAGGTATTTTGGTTACTAAGGATTTATCTCCAGTTGATTTAGTTCATTTTAAAGAATCAAAATTTGCGGGTTTTGTGACTGATTTTGGTAGCATGACTTCTCATACTGCTATTGTTGGAAGAAATTTAGATATTCCTGCGGCTGTTGGTGTTGGTAATGCCACACAATTAATTTATGATGATGAATTAATTATCATAGATGGTCAGCAGGGTGTTGTAATCATTAATCCAGATAGCCTGGTACTTAATGAATACAAAAAACTTAAAAAATCTTTCCAAGATTCTAGACAAAAACTTCGAGCTATTAGAAAATCTGAAACGGTAAGCGTTGATGGCGTAAAAGTTGACTTATTTGCGAATATTGAAGTGCCATCTGATGTCGAAGATGTTAAATACAATAATGCTGATGGTGTTGGTTTATTTAGAAGTGAATTTTTATTTCTAAGTAATGATGGACATTTTGCAACTGAAGAGCAGCAGTTTGATGCTTATTGTGAAGTTGCTAAAGCAATGAAAAAAAATCCAGTGACTATTCGTACGGCTGATTTAGGGGCGGATAAAAATCCAGCATGGAATTTGGCACATGGTAAATCTGATAATCCTGCTTTGGGTTTAACAGGGATTAGGCTTTCACTAGCAGAACAATCATTTTTTAAAACGCAATTAAGAGCAATTCTACGTGCTTCAAACTACGGTACGTTACAAGTAATGTTTCCAATGATTTCATCAGCTTGGGAGTTAAAGCAAGCAATTCATCAGTTAGATTTAGTTAAAGAAGAGTTGCGTGAAGAGGGTATTCCATTTGATGAAGACATGAAAGTTGGTAGCATGATAGAAGTACCAGCTGCAGCATTATCAATTAAAGGGATTCTTGATTTAGTGGATTTTATTTCAATTGGTACGAATGATTTAATTCAGTATTTATTGGCAATTGATCGTTGCGATGAATCGGTGAATTATTTATATGATCCACTGCATCCATCGGTGATTAAATTGTTAAATCATATAATTAAATCAGCTGATAAAGAAAATGTGCCTGTATCAATGTGTGGTGAATTAGCTGGTAATATGAAATTAACCAGACTATTATTAGGAATTGGATTACGTAAATTTTCGATGTATTCATCAAATTTATTACATGTGAAAAATGTGATAATGAATACCAATATTTCTGAATTAGAGACGTTAGTTGCAAAAATAGTAAAATCAGAAAATCGTGAGAAAATTTATGAACTCGTAGAAAAACTAAATGAAGGTATTTAGGTTAAATTAATTATATTAGAGAATTAGGTAGAGTTTAGGATATGAAATTAAAGACAATAAGTAAGTTTGTATTAGGTGTGGTTTGTGGATCATTAATGACTGTTAGTATTTATGCAACAGCTAATGGTAACCAACAAGAAGTAGTAAGTAGTGGAATTCCAGCAAATCAAATTACTGATTTTGCTAAAGTATATGCTATTGCCAAAGGTTATTATGTAGAGAGTGTGACTGATGAAAAGTTGATGAAGGGTGCAATCAATGGAATGCTGACTAACCTTGACCCTCATTCTGATTACTTAGATGAAGAAGATTTTAAACAGCTCTCAGAAATGACATCTGGCTCTTTTGCCGGTCTTGGTATGGAAGTGAGTAAAGAGAAAACATCTAATGGCGTAAAAGTTGTTGCTCCAATCTTTGGTACTCCTGCGTATAAGGCTGGGATACAAAGTGGTGATATCGTAATGAAAATTGATGGTCAGCCAACTAGCAGTATGTCACTTGATGAAGCAGTTAAAAAAATGCGTGGTAAAGAGGGAACTAAGGTTAATTTAACGGTTGCTAGAACTGGTGAATTAAAGCCTCTTAGTTTTACAATTACTCGTGCCAAAATTAGTGTTAAGAGCGTGCAGTCAACTATTTTAGATAAGAATTATGGTTATGTGCGAATTACTAATTTCCAATCAGATACTACTGGCGAACTAGTTAAGGCTTTAAATGGCTTGTATGCTCAGAATCATAATCTAAAAGGTCTGTTAGTTGATTTACGTGATGACCCAGGTGGTATTCTACAATCTGCGGTTGGTGTATCAAGTGCGTTTTTACCTGCTGATAAATTAGTGGTTTATACTGATGGTCGCTTGGCAAGTTCTAAAGAAAAATATTATGCTAAGCCAGAAGATTATAATGTTACGGGTAATGAAAAAGAAGAATTAAATAGTCTAAATCCTATTTTTAAAACATTGCCAATGGTTGTATTAGTTAATCAGGGTACTGCTTCAGCTTCTGAAATTGTTTCTGGTGCTTTACAAGATTATAAACGTGCAAAAATTGTTGGAGTTAAAACATTCGGTAAAGGCTCTGTACAAACAGTAATTCCGTTAAGCGATACTTCAGCAGTTAAGTTAACTACTGCTTTATACTATACACCAAATGGTCGTTCAATTCAAGCAGATGGTATTCATCCAGATATTATTATTCAAAGTGAATATAGTGATATTGTAGATAGCTGGGATGTTTCTGAAGCTAGTTATGACAATCATTTGGATAATCCAAATCAAAAAGACAAGCCAAGTAAGGCAGCTGAATCAGTGCCAGTAATTCGACCTGCTAAACAAGTCTCAAGCGAATCTGAAATTAAAGCACGTCGTGATGCTAAGATAAAATCATTGCCTAAAGTTGTTAAGCAATCGGAGGCTCAAGTTGATTTGGAGAATGACTTCCAATTAGAATGGGCATTGAATATATTGGAAGGTAAACCAATTCCAAAAACACCTGTGAAATAAATTATGAAATCAGTTGCTGCGGTACTGCTTGGTATATTAGATGACAAAATTGTACTAACTAAGCGAGCCGCATCATTACGTAGTTTTACTGGGCATATTTGCTTACCAGGTGGTGGATTTGACATTGTCAGTGACACAAGTGTTATTGATACTGCTTTTAGAGAGTTTCGTGAAGAGTTGATGTTTGATGGTGAGATACAAGAGTTATTTTGTATGTTACCTGAATGTAGCGTTGTGAGTTCTCAGGCAGTTTATCCTGTTGTGGCTAAATTAAATGGACAGATAAATGGTGTAAATTTTGCTGAAGTAGATAAATTATTATATTTACCTATTTCACAGCTACACTATGATTTATTCCAAATTAACCCAGATTATCCAACAATTAAGCATAATAAGCGCTTTGAGTTAGATGGGGAAATAGTTTGGGGGTTAACTGCACATATATTATATAAATTTGTTGATATCTACAGAGAGTTTAGATGATTAATCGAGAGAATAAAGAAATTATTATTGCACCAAGTATTTTATCTGCAGATTTTGCAAGGCTTGGCGAAGAAGTTAGTGCTGTGGTTGATGCTGGTGCAGATTGGGTGCACTTTGATGTGATGGATAACCATTATGTGCCAAACTTAACGATTGGTCCAGCTGTAGCTAAAGCGATTAAACCATATTGTAAACATGCTAAATTAGATGTCCATTTAATGGTGAGTCCAGTTGACAGTTTAATTGTTGAATTTGCTAATGCTGGAGCAGATGTTATTACTTTTCATCCAGAAGCAACTCAACATATTGACCGAAGTTTAAGCTTAATTAAAAGTTTTGGTATTCAAGCTGGATTAGCATTAAATCCAGCAACTCCATTAACGCATTTAGAGTATGTGATGGATAAATTAGATGTTATATTATTAATGTCAGTTAATCCTGGATTTGGTGGTCAATCATTTATTAATAACACATTGAATAAAATTGGTGCAGTTCGTAATATGATTGATGATCTTGGTCTTGATATTATTCTTGAGGTGGATGGTGGAGTTAAGTTAGATAATATCAAAGAAGTTTATAATGCAGGTGCTGATGCTGTAGTTGCAGGTAGTGCAATTTACAATAGCCAAGATTATCAACAAACAATCGCAGAAATGCGTAACAAAATTCGTAACTAATGGAGTAATGTCATGGGTGTTTTAAATAAAGTTGTTAATACAATCAGAAATATTTTTGGCTCTGGAAAGACTTCAACTCCAGATAACACTTCGGCTCGATTAGCTGAGTTACGCAAATTAATGCAGCAAGAACAAATTGATTTTTATTTGGCTCCATCAATTGATGCGCATAATAGTGAATACGTGCCAGAATGTTGGCAACGCCGTACTTGGATTAGTAATTTTACAGGCTCTGCAGGTGAAGCCTTGATTGGTTTGAATGAAGCCTTATTATCAACTGATGGGCGTTATTTTTTACAAGCTGATCAAGAGTTAAATGCAAAATATTTTACGCTATTAAAGCAACAAGGATTTGTACCTGAAACTGAGTTGTGGTTAAAGAAAAATACACAAGGTAAGACACTTGGGATTGATGCTAAATTAATTGGCATTGCTAGATTTAATCAATTAAATAATCTAATGACTTCTCTTGGTGGTAAATTAGTTAAACTTTCTGAAAACTTAATTGATAAAGCTAGAGCTAATTTAAATGAGCAGTTGCCATTACCTAATACACCAGCCTTGACACTAGATATAAAATATACAGGGCAGTCAACAAAAGATAAATTGACGTGGTTACGTGGTGAAATAAAAGCAATAGGTACAGACTTTATTGCCTTAAATGCATTAGATGAGATTGCTTGGTTATTTAACATTCGTGGAAATGATATTGATTTTAATCCATACGTGATTAGTTACGTGCTAGTAAGTGCTGATAAAGCGGTTCTTTATGCTGATAATAATAAATTTACTGCGGATATGATTGTAGAATTAGTTAAGAGTGGCATAACAGTTAAGCCGTATGATGAGTTTTATGCTGATGCTGGAAAAATTGAAACTAGTGTATTACTAGATGATAAAGTTGCAAGTCAATGGATGTTAGATGCTATTTCAGCAAATGTAAATAAAGTATTTGTACCATCACCAATCGTATTGAAGAAATCTCGCAAAAATCTTACTGAAATAAGCGGT
>RXKI01000070.1 GCA_003962895.1 Neisseriaceae bacterium | reverse complement strand
AGAAATTATTACCTCTTGTTCTATATGCTACTATTGGTTTGGAAGATTGGTTTATTTTACCAGTATTAACCCACTCTTTACTAAATACAATATTAGAAGGTATTTCCCCTGCTTGATTAAACATTTCAATCATTTCTAAACCTGTATATCCATTTAAAGATTTATCAGCAGTGTTTCTATAAGCAATCTTAAATTGTTTATTAGGATTTTGTGTAGCTACTTCATAAAGATTTTGAATATTTTTTACAATTTGTTCAAAAGAAATAGATTTAAATCCATTATTTTCTTTTACTCTTAAATCTTTAGTAGGTAAAGCATAAGCACTACCTTGTAATCCTTCTCCTTGTCCATATATAGCACCAAACTGTTCTCTTGCTATCTTAGCTGCTCCCGCACCATGTCTACCTTCAGGGTTGCTACCAAATACAAATACAGTATTAGTTTCTGGTTTTATGTTACCTTCATAATAATTAGCATTCCCAACAGCAGGTTTTCTACCATTTACTTCATCAATAACTACATTTTCAGATTGAGTTTTGTTACCTAATTGAGAATATATTTGTTCAGCAGGATTATTACTTTGTTCTACTGTATTTACTTCTGATTGTTGAGAAGTTAATTCTGTTGTAGGTGGATTTATATTTGAATCTTCATTTAAAAATGTATTAGCATGTACAGTATTCTTTAATTCAGTTTTTTCAGATGGAGTACTTTCTTTATACATATTAGATAAATAATCTGGAACAGTTTTATAGAAACCATCATCAGTATCAATAATAAGATCATCAAATATTCCTTTACCAGTACTTTTTTCAACTAAATCATTTATTTCATCTAATGACATTTTTGTTGCAAAAGGTACATCTTCTATTTGTATAGGAGCCTTTACACCTCTACCAAAATTTAACCATTGTGGATTATCAATAACTTCTTCATCTTCTGCTAATGTTTTACCATAAGCAGTATCTAAAGGTTGTACTTCAGTATAAGCTACTTTATATCCAACGTATGGATTGTCAATATCAAAAGGTTTAGAATTTACAGTTTTTATTCTGTATAATTTTTTATCTATTTTAATTACATAAGGAAATAATAGTTTTTTATCTACTTTTCTAAATATTTTACTTAATTGTTCTAAATTTTTCTTTATTATCTTATGATTAATTGCCTCTTTAAGTTCATCTTTAGTTTTAAATATTATTCTTGCTTGTGGAGGTGCTTTAACAGTATTAGAATAATAAGACCAAAATTCACCAGTTTCTTTAAGAACTAATATATTATCTTTTTCACCATATGTTTTAAACTCTCCTGTATTTTCATCAGGTTTAAGATTTTTAAATGACATTCTTAAAAATTCATCAGAAAAATTCTCTACCTTAGTTACTTTAACTTTTGATTTTACTTTTTTTCCTTCATCATTTAAAATATCCCATTCTATATCTACAGTATTTCCTAATTTTACTTCATTTAGTGAACTTTCAGTAAATGAACTTTGAGTACCTCCAAATATATTAAAAATATATTCATCATCAGATATTTCAAAGGCTGTTTCAATACCTTCTAAAACTTTAGGATGTATATATAATAAATTAAAAGTAGTTCCTTTAGTTCTAAGATATTTCTCTAAAAATTCTTGAAGCAAAGTTTTTCTATCTGTACCATAAACTTCTTGATATAACTCTTCAGTATCTTTACCTTCAGAATTAAAAATAGAATTAACTTTATCCATAGCAATACTATAAGTATTGAAAAAATAAGATGGTAATAAAGATAAATATGTACTACCTCTAAAATTCATACCATCTTGTACAGCTAAATATCTAAATAAGTCTATAATAACTTCTGAAGATTCAGAATTAAAAAATAATTCATCAACATCATCTTGTACTTTTGAAATAAATAAAGGATTCTCTTTTGAGAAAGTATTGTATTTAATACTTAATTTTCCTAATCTAGTATCAAATGTTATAAGTTTTAAAAATAAGTTATTATTAAACTTAGGAAGTATTTTTAAATTCAGAACTTTATTATATAAATCTTCTTCTCCTATTTCTTTAGCCTTTGCTGGATATGCGTACTTATTTTTATTTTTTAATTCTTCTGAAGACATAACAGAATTATCAGACAATAATTTAAAATAAGCTCTTGTACTTAAATAACCTAATAAAAATCTTCTTAAAGAATTTTTAGTACTTTTAGAATTTTTAAGATTTTGTTTTAATGAATTAAGAACAATATTTTTAATTTCTATGAAATCAGAGGATCTTTCTATAAAGAATTTAGAACTTGTTTCTCTATATTCATGAAAAGCTTGTAATCTACTATGTACATCATTATTGCTCATAATAGCATCATAAGCTCCTACTAATGAGAAAGTTTCAGATTGCATCTTCTCTAAGTTTTCTTCTATTGTATCTCCTTTTTCAAAATCATTATCTAATCCTTTATTTAGTTTTATAATAGAACCAACTAAGAATAAATCTCTGGATAAAGATTCTATATTAGTAACATTAGTAATAAAATTATATTCATTAAGATAGTAATTTAAGTCTTTATTTGGATTTCTTTGATTATTAAGATTATTAGTAAGATTCTCTAAAGAAATATCTTCTGGAGATAATGTAGAAACATCTAATCCTTCATCAAATTCTTTTATTTTTTTACTTAATTTATATAATATATTTGTTAGTACTTCATAAGAATTTTTAGGATCAATTGGTCCTTCTATATTATTACCTGACATTTTAATAAAATACTCCTTAACACTTTCAGTATTCAGTAAGAATATAATTTGTTTTAAAGGTACTCCTAATGAAGTTAAATACATAGCCAAAGATAATGCATTTTTTCTTAATGATAATCTGTTTACATAACCAAATTTACCATTATCAACCATCGCACCAATATATGCATCAATGATTCTCATTTTTCTGATATTATCAGATTGAGTACTTTTAGAAAAATCATTATATATAATACCATCAAAAGATATTGGAATTTCAGATTGTAAAGTTATTTTATGTTTAGATAAAAAATTAAACATCACATTACCAAATGCAGCTACAGAAATAGAATCTCCACCAGCCTTATTAGATGAGAATCCATTAATTAATCCTAACATTCCAAATGGTGAGAATTTTGATGACATATCATCAAAGTTTTTATATCCTAACTCTTTTGATAATTGTTCTCCAACATAAGTAATTGGTTCATCAGATATAGGAGATAATGCTACAGACCTTATACCAGGATTACTATATAATGCTATTTTAGCATCTAATAATTTATCATTAATAACAGCTGGTATAGGAACATATTTATTATCATGTTTAAATTGATTATATTCATTTTCAGTAGAAGGTAATCCTAATTGTGATAAAGCTTCAGGTAATAGTTTCTCTATATATTCTTCTATTAATTCTGTTATCTTTTTATTAAAAGTTCTAGCTATATCTTTAGACCTATCTTCAGTATAACTTTCTCCTATAGGAGAATCAGTATCAGAGTACTTTCTACGTTCATATTTAATATATTCTTCAGATAATGATGTATTAGGGTCTAATAAAGCTTTTAAATTAATTTCTGACTCTTTATTTTTTAATAACTCTTTTAATATAATTCTTATTAATTTATTAGATTTCCAGTACTTTAAGTAATCTTTGAAATTATCTTTATATAATTTAAATTCATCATCTTCAAAATAATGTTCATATCTATGAATAAATATTGAATCTATATCAAAGTCAGCTCCCATTAATAATACAAGTTCTTTAGGGAAAACAGCATTACTTCCTTTATAAGCAGGCATTACATCAACAACTTTTAATGACATCATACTATGCTTATCTTGAGATGGAATTCTAATTCCAAACATGTATGCTAATTTTTCTGGAATAGTATCTCCAGGTTTTATATTAAACATTTCTGCAAAATGATAAGGGAGAATTATCTCTGAATATCTTCTATTATGTTTAGAATCTTTAACATCAAATTTAAGTCTTCTTACTTTTACTTTACCAATTTTTATTAATTCATCATAGTCTTTTTTATTTTCTTGATATTTTTCTCTTCTGATAATAGAACCATTACTAACATCTTCATATACTACAGTATTTGAATCAGATTCCATTGTTGTTTTATAACCAGGTACTTTATGTTTAAATACATGATTAAAATGAGCATTAAATAATGTTCTAAATTTACTAAGAGTAGGACTAAGATTTAGATTAAATTGTGGAACACCATCAATTACTGTAAACATATCTAATAATTGAGAACTTGCACCTGTTTCTAAAAGTGTATTAAATACCATTTTTTGGAAACGTACTGTACTTGGAGATTTATCTGTACTTATTACTTTATCAAATAAAAAATTATTATAAGGTAACATCATAATATGAGTTTTATCACCCATATTTTTTCTATAGTCTTTTATTATATCACTAACTTTTTGTACCTTAGAATCATAATATACTTCAGTATTAGGATCTTGTTCAGAATCAATAAGATGTTGAACCTGAGTAGGGTCTATAATAGTAGTTTTATTACTTGGATTTTCAACTTGTAATCTAAAATATTTATTATCTAATAATTGAACATGAGAATTATCCATTTTTATATCAGAACCTTCAACTTGAACTACTTTTTCTCTCATTGTTTTAGAAGCAGTTACAGGAATTTCCATATGAAAGTCATGTTCTTTCATTTTTTGTAAAAGATTAAACTTATATTCCATCCCAGCATTAGCTTCCCAGACTCCATTTACTTTAGTACCACATTCTAATAATGAAATTAAAGATACAGAAAATTTTATGAATTTCTCACCATCAAAAGCAACTAATTTAAGAGAATTTAAAAAAGTATTATTCTCTTTAAGAATAAGAAAATCTTCTTTTGTAAATTTTCCTTTATCAATTCTATCTATAACTTTTTTTAATTCTGGAGTTAATCTACCTAAACTTCTAAATATGTTCTTATACATATAAGTATCTACATAACCTTGAGCATCTCTAGTATCAATAATAGTAGTTTTAGTAAAATTTTTTGCTCGTATTATTTTAGCATCATCAGGATCATTAATATTATATAATCTTCCATGAGGATCATTTTTATCATAATATACTTCTGCCTCCTCATCTATAGGATCTTTAAATCTATCTTTTTTAGCATCATAGTTACCAACAGTAATAAATTTAGTATGAGTAAATTCTTTACTGTATATACTTGGACCAGAACCAATAAGTCGTTTAGCTCTTTTAAAGTATTCAATATTATCTCTAAAACTTAATGCAAAATCTTTTTGCATTAATTGATTAATACTTAATGTGTTTAAAAAATTAGATAAATAAGCTTGTTTTAAATTAGTATATAAATCCTTAGTTCCAAAAGCTAAATCTTTACCTGTACTAAATTTTTGATCTAATAATTTATTAGCTGTTAATTTAGAATCTTCAGAATTCTCATCTGTTTTATCATATAATATACCTTCACTTTTTAATAATTCAATATAAGTTTCAAATTCTTCTCCTAGTAATTTAGCAAAATTTTCTACTATTTCTTTTTTATATTCTTCAATATTATCAGTATTTATAAGTTTTTTCTGAAGTTCTTCAGATAAATAATATTTACCTAACCAAAATTCCCCAGCTCTTTTTTCACCATTTGTAAAATTTTCTATATCTGAAGGAAATTCATTATTTTTAAATCTTCTTATTCTTGTATGTTCTCTTACTATTTCATTATACAATGCTGTAACATATTCAACATTCATATTACCATCAGCATTTAATGCATTTATGACAGGTAAATACACTACATATGATGTATTACTTGTTTCCATTACATTAAGTACTATAGGAGATGTAACTACTTCTTCTTTATTCTTTTTATTAAATATTCTTTGTTTAATTTGATTACCATAAGAACCAATCATAAATAAAAGCATATCTCTGTCTGTAAAATCAGCAAATGTAGCTCCTTCTTTCTTAACTCCTTGATTCTGTTCAACATCTCCTCCATCACTATATATTAATTGACGTAAACCACCAATAGAATACAATGAAAGATTTTTTTGTATTTTTATGAAATTATCAGACATTAATAGATAATTTCTATTGTTATATAAATCTAATGGTTCAATATATCCATTAGAAATATTTTTTAAATCAAGTATTTTTTCAGTAATAAAATTACTTTCTTGTAATGCATATCTTTGTTTACCATCAGCTGATACATAAGAACCAGGATGAACAGTTTCATCAAATATATAATTATCTTTGGCTATAAGTATAGCTCTACCTTTATTAGCATCATCAACATCTTGAATTGGAACTCCATCTTCTCCTAATATTTCAGGAATACTAAAAGGATTTTTTCCTTTTAGATATGTATTAGCAATCTCTCTTAATGATTCTATAGTATAATTTAAATCATTATTTAATGCTTTAAAGTTAGATTCAAAATAATCTAATTGTTCTTTAGTTTTTTCTCTTTCTCCAGAAAGTATTAAATATTTAATATATCCTTTAGATAACTCAAATCCTATTTTTTTAAGATTATAATATAATCCTTTTTGAGGATCATTAATAAGTTTATCTAATACTGTTTTATTATATTTCTTTTTTTCACCTAATATATTGGCAAATTTTGTTAAAATATCATATGCTTCTTTATTTGAAAATTTTAATTCATAATATCCTATTTTCCATCTATTTAACATAATAGTGCTAGAATCATTTTGATTAGCATTAGATAATCTCATAACTCCATGAACAGTATCAACACCCAAAAACAAGGAATTAACAATAGATTTTTTAAATCCTTTTAAGAATTGTTGAACTAATTGTTCATGTTTTTTATCATAAGTATATGAACCATCTTCATTAATTACAAAGTTAGTTAAATTAAAGAATTTAGATATTACTACTCCTGATTGTTCACTTATATCTATATATTCAGCTAATCTTTTTGGAATATCATCTTCTTTAGAATTAGCACAATATTTTGATATACCATTATATACATATGATGGATTTACAGCTATAGTTCTTTTAAATCCTAAAGAGTTATCCTCATAAAGACATAAAGACATAAATCTTTTTAGTTTAGAACCTAATTTATCAAATGAATTAATTTGATCTTGTGTTATATCAAAAGCTCTTTCTGGAGTAATATCATCATTAGTTTCAGATTCAGATAAATCTAAATCATCATCATTTATTTTATTTATTAATTTTAAAGAACCTAAAGTATTATATACTTCTTGTGCTATTAATTCTCTAGGTTGTTCTCCTTCTCTCTTAATCTCTAAAGCAGAATGAATATCTAATATTTCTTCAAATTGCTTATCAGATACTTTACCTTCATGTAATTCAGGATTATATATTTCCTTCTCAGCATTCATTACCTCTTTAACAATTTTCTCAAATGATCTTTTATCTCCATCTTCAATCATTGTTGAAACCTTAGCTGCTATAGTATTTATTAATTCTCTACTTCTTTCAGAAGATAAGTACATTATATGTTCTTTACCATCTATTATTTCAGTACCTACAGGTATATTCTTTAAAACAATTTCAGTACTATTAGTAAATATATTATCTTTAAAAGTATTATTCTTAAATCCTCCATTATCTATTTTTCTAAAAATAGCTGATATTTTATCATTTGAGAATATTATATTATACCAATCTGATAGTAAATTAAAAAACTTACCTAAAAGAGTATTGTTATTAAATCTTTTTGATTTCCATTTTGCATGTTCATCAGCCATCAACTCTTCGAGAGCCAAATTATGTAAATCTTTATCTGAAAGTTCAGAATATATAGATAACTTTTTAAGATTTTTTTTCTTTGATTCTACCTTATCTTTAGAATATCTTTCTTCTGCTTCTTTATATAATTCATTAAGTTCTTCATTAGATAAAAAATTTCTAAAAGCTATGTGAAAAGCTTCATGAAAATAAGTATCTTTTCTACTATAAGATGCTAAATATACAACAGCTGCTTGCACAGCTCCAAAAGTATGACCAGATACTTCTAATCTATTAAATAATTTATCTATATGTTCTACAGATATTTGAGATCCAAATTTTTCTTTAAAATAATTTCTAGCAGCAGAAAAATCAGTAACAAAATCAGAAGATACATTACTATGTTGTAGTGCTCTATTATTTGGTTTTACATTAGATTTTATTACATTTCTATTTTTTGTTGAAGTAGAAGTTCCTTTAGACTCTTTAGTAGAAGGTTTATATTCAAATCTTAATTTTGTTTCTTCTGGTATATATCTATTATATGTATCATCTTTATCTGAAACATCTTTAAGCATACTTTCAGGATACATTATTTCAACATCTGTTAAAATATGACTTCCATTAGTATGATCATTAACAAATAATGGAAAAATAATAGCACTTTTAGCATCTATTTTATATTTTCTATATAAAAGATTTCTATATGCTCTTAATTGTACACCATATCTAACAATATCTTGACCACTTAATTTTTTAGAATCAGATTCTTTTCTTTTAGTTTTTATATCTAATATAGCATAAGAATTAGTTTTAGCATTATATAATAAGATATCTAATTCTCCAGCTACTTCAGCTTCAGTATCAAATAACTTAAATGATGTTTCTTTATTAATAGGAGAATCAGATATAACTATTTGAAAACCAAGTTTTTCAAGATTACTTTTAAATTCAAATGCTATATTTTCTAGTTTTTCATAAACATCATCAGACGCAATTTGAGATATTTTACTTGTTTTTTTAATAACTTTATCATTCTCAAATACATCATGATTAATCTCAGAATTATATATTTCTTGTTTAGATTTACCTTCAAGAATACCTTTAAGTATTTTATCTACAGCAGAACCTTTAGTAGTAGCTAACGTAGAATTTTTAGTACTATCAAATTTTTTAAATAAAACGGCAGTTACTCTTTTAAATAAATTTTTAAATCCTTTTATACTATAACCTTCAGATGTTACATTAAGTACCTTAGCTTGATCTGCTGTTATATCTGCTAAAAATTTAGCATGTTTTTCTACATTTGAAGAATTATCTACAAAATCATTATTTCTTATAGGAGTACCGACTGGTGGTTTAAAAGTAAGAATTATACTTCTATTCTTTTTAATATTTGGTGATAATGTACTTGATAGATTATTAATAGTATCTTTATTATTTTTATCTATTAGTTTCCTAAAGTTTTTAATATCTAATTTAAATGATTCAGGTATATTATTACCCATATCCTCATCAGAGCTTCTACTTTCTTTTAATTTTTTATTAGCTAAATCTACTATTTGTTTTAAACTTTTACCTTTTATTTCAGGATTTTTAAGTTCTATAGTATAAGATTCCTTAGTATTTTTATTAAAAAATTCAAATTTTAAAGATCCATAAAAACTTAAAGACATAAGTACTTTAGTACCTCTTTCATTAAAAGAACCACTAGTAATATATATCTGTTTAAAATACTCAGAGTTAATCTTATCTGCTATTTCTTTTGCATTATCTTTATCTTTAGTATTATATAATTTATTTGAATAATCTTCTATAAAAAAGCCTAATTCTTCATTATCAATATGTGCTCCATTTAATTGAACCCAAGTGTACCCTACACCATCTATTTTAATATCTGAAGTATCATTTTTAACTAAAGTTACATAAGTAGCATCAAAATTAGTATCATTCTCAAGTGCTTTAAAAGCTTCTAATAACTTAGGAATTATTTCTCCATCTTCTGTAAAATTAGTATCAAATAAAGGCTCTAGTTTCTGAACAATATTATTATCAACATTTTCTCTATTTCTCATTATTATAATTGGATTATTATCTGAATCTTTATATAATAAATGATCAATATCTGAAATTGGTGTTCTTTTAAAATCAAATTCACCTGGTGTAAAATATACATTAAATAATGATTTTACATCTTCTTCATTTAATATTATTTCTTCTTTTCCATTCTTAAATATATTAGCTATATATTCATGAAAACTTTTATTTTTAGCATAAGCTTCTTTAAAATCAGATAATTTATGGTTACTATCAGGATTATAAATTCTTTTATAATCCTCTTCTGATAAATTCATAACATCAACTACCTCATTAGTTTTAGGATCTATTTTATATCCATAATAAGGATAAAAACCTGCTTCAGTACCATTAATAAGTATTACAATATTATATTCAGAACTAACATAAGATCTATTATCTGTAGTTATACTCTTTTTATGATTAGGATTTTTAGTTATTTTTATTGTTAAATTTTTAGAACCACTTGTAGATAATAATTGATTTAATAATTCTTTACCTTTTTTACCAAGACCAAATACTTTATTAAATTCAGAAGTTCCAGAATGTATAGATTTATTAGCTATTTTATCTCTAATTTTTTGAATAACTTTTTCATCAATTTTTACTCCTAATTTAGCAGCATCTTCTTTAAGATTTTTATACATTTCATCAAATTCTTCAAGATTACCTGAAGTATTGAAATTTTTTAATATCTCTCCATATTTATCTAAAAGAACTTGTCGTCCTTCTTTTCCTTGCTGCTGTTGTTCTTCTTCTCCTTGCTGTTGTTGCTGTTGTCCTTCTTGTTGTTGTTCTTCTTCTCCTTGCTGTTGTTGTTGCTGTTGTCCTTCTTGTTGTTTTCTTTTCTGATCTTCTTCATATAATTCTAATATACCTTGATGAGTTGCCTCATCTGTTTCATTTGAAGGATAATCTTCTTCAGTTTCCAAATCAGTTTCTGGTTCAATAAAAGGATTTTCAAAATCATCTGTGTCACCTGGTTCAGGAGTTTCAGGAGTTTCAGGAGTTTCAGAAGTTTCAGAAGTTTTAGGAGTTTCAGTAGTTTCAGTATTAGTCCTATTTGCTTTTATTTTTTCATTAGCATATCTTTCAAATTCTTTTTGTGAAGATGTTTCTTTTAAAAACTCATTATATTGAGTTAAACTTGTATTTAATATACCTTGATACTCTTTTAATTTATTTGTTAGTTTATTTAAACCTATAGTATCAATAGGATTATCTAATCCTTCAACATTATTTTCAAAACTTAATATTTCATGATTTAATGAATTTATAGTATTCTTATATAAAGTCTGAGCATTCATTTCAGAATACATTGCATATAAATGATCTTCTAAATAAGAAGCTAAAAACTTTTTATTTTCTTTATTTGTTTTTATTTTTGATCCAAAATCAGGACCATATAAAGAAATCTTATCATAATTTTTTTGTGCTTGTTCAGCTAAAGTATTATATTTAATTTCTATTTCAGAAGACATTTTTTTTAATTCTTCTTCAGATAAAAAATTAGAATATTCTGATAAAAATCCTGGAACTATTTCATCTTTAATTTTGCTTTTAAGAGCTTGTAATCCACCTTCTTCTCTTAAAAATGTATAAGCATAATTAGAAAATGTCATATTTTGAATAAATTCAAAAGCATCTTTGTCATTTTCTTCTAAAGCATCCATAAGATATGCTTGTCTTTTTAAAAGATCATCTCCTTTAGATTTATATTCATCTAGTTTACTTTTATCTATTAAAGGTCTATTTTTAGAATCATATTGTATGTTACCATCTTTATCTCTTTTAACAACATCAAATAAACTATTATTGAATGAATTTGAATTTATTTTTAATAATGTATTTAAGACACTTCCCTTTTTTAATTCATTAGCTGTTTCAAGTTTAGCTCCATATGCTCCACCAGCTCCACCAAATACTACTCCTAAACCTGATTCTTTTTGTACTGAAGGATCTTGTATAGCAGTTAGTTCTTCATTAATAATATTACTAAAAATAGAGGTATTAGGATCATAATTACCAATTGCTTTATTTTTATTATATCTTTGAATTACAGATTGTTGATATTCTTCACCAGGAAATCCTTCAACTAAACCACCAGTAATAGCTTTTGTACCTATTTCTTTATAAATTTGACCTCTTGTTAAACCTTTATATGTACCTTCTTTAACAATTTTTTCTATCAAAGATTTATCAAGACTAAAAGCTCTATTGATAATTTTAGCTTTGAAATATTCAGGTACTGTTAATAGAGCCATATTTGCTAAAAAAACATATCCTGATCTTTCTCCAATTATTTGACTAATTTCATTAGGTGTGTAATCTTGTCCTGTTTCTGGATTAATAGGATCATAATTTTTTGAATTAGGATCTAATTTATCATTAAAATAGTGTTTTAATTCTTTAGCAGCATCTATAGATTCCATTACAGATTCTTTTGTTGTATTAGTTGCTGCAATAAGTCCATTATCAATAGCTATAGCACCTTTAGATGTTTTAGCTAACATTTGACCTACTTTACCCATTTTTAATAATCCTCCAGTACCCCAAGCTGAAGCAAAGAAAGCTGCTCCATCAACACCATCAGATAACCAAAATTCAGATTTAAATATATTATCTATAAATCCTCCATTTTCTACCTTACTATCCTTGTATACTGGAAATTTATCATCTAAATAATTTTCAGTATCTTCTAATAACTTTCCTACAGGATTATCAAAAGATTCTTGCAATAATTCTCCATAACCTTTATCTTGATGATCTAAACCTAATGCTTTAGAACTCATAGGACCTAATGATGATAATGTAAGAGCTAAGTAAGGTATACTTGTTACAGCCATAGCTCCAGTTTTATATAAACCTCTAAGTAAACCATTAGTAGCTTCATCTACAAACCCTTGATTTCTGGCTCTTATATTTCCAATACCTTCTTCAAAATCCTCTAACATTAGACCACCTTGAGGATTATATTGACTATCAGAAACTCCTGGTAATCCTGTAAATAATGAAGATGCTTCTTGACCTTCTTTTAAAGGAGTATTCCAATATGGAGAAAGTTTTTTTGCATCATCTTGTATGCTATTAGTACTTAAATCATATTGTTCTTTAGTAATACCAAAATTACTTAAATAATAATTATCTGAATTATCCTTATTAGGATTTATATTATTTTCCATATTTTATTCTGATTCTGGATCTAAATATTGAATTGGAGTATCTAAATTTGTTCGTTCTTCTTGTTGAATTTTATCTTTTTTTGCTGGTAACATTCTACCAGTTCTCATTTCATTCTTAATAACATCTGTTACATAATTTTCAATACCATCTGGAGAAAATATGTCAGAACTTTTTACAAAAATACCATTATTATTATTTACATATCCATTATTAATAATAAATTCTTTTGTTTTTTCACTAAGAAAATTTTGTTGTTTTACAGTTGATGATTTAAGAAATTCATTATAGTTTTTATAATTAGTACCAAAAGTTGCATTTAAATTTGGTAAAATTACTCTTTGTACTAATTTATCTCTATCTAACTCTTTATTAATACTTACTGTTATTTCTTTTGTACTAATATTTGGTTTAATACTATAAGTAACTTTATCTATAGCACTCATACCAGGCAAATCATGGGTTCCAAAATCAAGTTTATCAATACTATTTTGAATAATAGCAAAAGGAGATAGATTTTTTTCTAAGTCATCATTTGCTCTATATATATATTGTTTTACATTATTATCACTATCTGTATAGACTATTTCTTTACTTCCATCTAAACGAATATTAACTGAAGCACCAGCTAATTTAGATGCTGGTTTTACAGTAGATGTACTATAAGTAATACTTTGAGGAAGAGCACTAAGGTCTATAGATTCACCTGTAAATTTATCTTTTAATTTTCCTGTAATTCTAGGAGCATTTTTAGTATTACCAACTATACTTTGAGAATATGTTTCCATATCTAAATTTTTTGTATCTAAACCAATAGATTCTCTATTACGATTAGCATTATACATGGATACATATATATCAAATACTTGTTTATCAGTAAAAGAACTTAGATAGTCTGGATAAAATTCTCTAATTTTATCCACTTTTTTAGTTATATTATCATTAATTACAGTATTTTTATTTCCTGGTTTACCATCAGTAAGCCATTCTAAATTTTCTAAATCTGGTGATGAGTATTCAGTAATTAATTTTCCTGTACTATCTTTTCCAGTTCCAGAAATACCTACATCAGCTAATGTTTTAACTTCATCTTTTACTTCTCCATCATTTATTTCTCTTTTTAAACCTACACTAAAATTATTATTATCAACATCATTTTCTTTAGGTCTACTTCTTATTAAACTTTCTTTTTGATTTACTAAATCACTTGGTAATTGCATCATATTACCTTGAGTAGACTCAGTTTTTGAATAATAATGAATAGCACCATTTGCATCTTTCATTGCTACAGTATTTCCTGCTGTACCATATGCTACAGTTTTAGCTATATTCTCAATATAATCTGAACTTGTTTTATTAATATAATTTGAATCAAAAACTTTACCATCTGATTCATAACCAACAAGAGAAGTATTATCATATACTGGTTTATAATTATATGTTCTTAATGCAACATCTTGATTTACACTTTCAGTTACATCTCTGGAAGACATTAAGTTATTATATAATAATGCTTTTCTTTCTTCAGGTCCAAATACTTCAGTTCTACCATTTGTTACTTTTACATACACAGGAACTCCAGCTGCTAAAGTTTTGTTCTTATCTATAGTATAACCTGAAGATTTACTTTCATATATAGAATTAATCTTTTCATTTAATTCATTAGCTCTTGTTACAACATTTACATCTTTTGATAATATTCCTGATTTATATAAATTATATTTACCATACATGTTAGGTTTATCACCAATTCCACCATTTAAATTATAATTATATAAACCAGCGTCCATATAAAGTTTCTTGTTAGTTTCTGATACATCAGTTCTTCCTTCAACATCTTTTAATATTGAAAGATATTCTGCATAAGAATTTTCCATTGCTCCTATTCTACCATTAGTTTTATTAATATTAAAATCATTTTTAAGACTTCTTAATTCAGGTAACATTTTAGAATAATCTCCATTATTTCTTTGAATAATATTAGTTAAAGCATTCTGATATTTATCAGATTCTTCTTTTTTTCTTGCATCATCTACTCCTGGTAAATTTTTAATATTTAAAAAATCATTACTTAAAGTTTCAGCAGCTGCTAATCCTGTATTATAATTTTGATCAGCTGCTAATCCAGCCTTCAGCATGAAATCTAAATTCTTAGGTATGTATTGAGATACATACTGATTAGCAGGTAATTGTGTATGTTGATTGACACTCATTATTTTTTATTTTTTAATACAAGATTTCCTTTATTATCATATTCATAATTTTGAAGAATATGATTAATGTAATTAATATTTCCAACTTGTTCTTTATCCATTCTATAATCTTTTATAGAATTTTGAAGATTTCCTGATACATCATATAATGCTTGATAAAAATTACTTTTTGCTTTACCTTTATTTGCAGCAGTCTGTTCCTTAGCTCTAATTTCATTACTTTTATTAAATTCTTTAGCTCTATTTAATATATTAGCATTTACATTACCATAATCTCTTATAATTTTAGACTTTCTCATCATATTATCTACTGCTGCTTGTTGTCTTCCTGCAATATATAAACCAGCATTAGAACCAGCAACTCTTTTTAAATCGTATTTAAGTCCAGCATTTTCTAATGATTGTTGCATTAATTCTTCATGAGGATCTTGTAAACTAGGATTAATATCACCATACTTTACTCTATCATATTTTTCACCTTCTCTAAATAAATATGTTAATGGACCTACTGAAGATAGTACTGCTGAAGTAGCATATGGTAATACAGAAGGATTTCTTTGTACATCTGGTTCTTTCTTTTTACTAGGATAATTATAAAATCTAAAATTACCATCAGATGCTTTTCTATTTGAACTTAATGTTTGTGGATAAAGAGAATTGACATCATATGGTTTATTAGATGGAGGAGTACTTACATTCTTAGCTGACATTAAAGGAGTACCACTAAAAGGAGTACTATTTACAGTAGTACTTGGAGGAATTATATTTGGTTCTGGATTATAATTAATATTAGGAGCATAACCAATATTATTACCTGTACTTGGTTCTCTATAATTACTATATGGAATAGATAAATCTTTATCAAAGAGAGTCCTAGTATCATTATCCACTAATGCAGATCTTCTTCGTAATTCTTCTTTGGCAGCACCTGCTATAAAAGGATCATTAGAATTACTTAAATTAACTAAGTCCTGAATTTTATGTTTTCTTACTTCTAAAGCCATATTATTTAAATTTTAAATTCATTAGTATAGAACTTTTTCTTAACAAATCTCCATTCTTATACATCTTAGAATATTTTTTAGGTATAATTATATTACCTACAGTTTCCATAGTATTTCCTAAAGTATTGATTCCTGTTTTAGGATGAGGTGGTTTATTCTTATATTCTTTAAGAATATCACCTTTATCATTTACCAATAACTCATCTTTTTCAACATTAATTGGAGTATAATTAGGAATTATACCACCTTCAGCAAACATTACAGATCTTTTATTATTAACTGGAGATATAATAGGATTTAAAGATGCTGAATTATTTAGAAGATTTTTAGCTTCTAATTCATCTTGTCTTTTTTCTAAAAAAGAATTTCTTGATCTTTCTTCAAATCTTTTAGCTCTTTGTTTAGCAGCAAATGGACCTAAAGCCCATTCTCCAGATGGAGCATCTTTATCACTTAAAGATGCTATAACACTTTTACCTGGATTAAGAAATGAACCTATAGCATTTCCTCTAATAAATGAAGATTCATCTTTTAAATATCCTCTTTCATCTGTTCTTTCAGATTTAGCTCTAATAGGATTACCTATCATATCACCTACTGACATTAATGCACCAACAGCTGCACCCCAAGGTCCAATAGTAGATACTCCTGATTTAACAGTATTATATGCAGCATCTTCCTTTGTTCTATAAGGATCACCATCTGAATCATAACCAGGTTTAGTTAAAGCTGAAGATGCTATATTAACACCACCAGCTATAGCTCCAATTGTATTATTTACACCTTTAGATTTAGAATCTTTAGATTCATTAAAACTTCCAGAAGAATTCATAGAATTTGTTGATGTATCCTTATTATAAAATAAATCAGTAATTACACCTGTATTTTCATATTTTTTAATACCTGGAACAATACCTCCTTTTTTCATTAAGATATTATGTTTTAAGGTAGTAGGATAATATTTTGCATTTAAAATATCATCAAATGTTAGTTTTCGTTTCTTGTTCATATTAAGTTTATTCTAAAAAGAGTACTCATATTTTTTATACTGAGTTTATAATTTTGTAAATTATTATATGTAAATTTAGCAAATATGTAATTACTTTTTATCCTTTGTGTTATATCATGTCTATTAGGATAAGAATATAAATTTGAAGATAAAAATATATCATTATTTGAATCTAAGACTCTACTTCCACCTATATTTATATTATAGTTTCTTTTAATTTTTTTATATGTGACATCATTTATTAATGGTACAGTATTAGTATTTTGATAATCATTCCATACTTGAAATGATGATAATGTACTATTATTAGATATGCTAAGAATAGTATTTTTAGCATTATAAGTATAATTTTCTACATCTATAATAAAATTATCAAATATTTTTTCAGTATTAATAAAAGGATTAACTAATGTTGTAATTTCAAATGGATATATATTTCCATAAAATTCAGACATTTTTCCCTTATTATGGATATATGCAGAATTACTAAATGGTTCAAAAGTTATTAAATTGTTATTATCATTAATATAAACACATGGTTTAAAAGAATAAAAAGAATGATAATTATTAATTATATCATTATAAGATAATGTAAATCCATTATTTTCTAACTCAGAAACAACAGTATTACCTAATACTGTATAATAATATTGTTTAAATAAAAAATCATATCCTGCTGTTATTCCTTCTGATAGATAAGGATTATCCTTATCTAACATATTATTTGTATTTATGTTATGAAAACCACTTAATCCTGAAAAATCTTGAAGTTTCTCACTGTATTTATAAAAAGAATTTGTATTATGATGATAAAAAATAAGACTATCTAATCCTTTAGATATACCAAATTTATGTTTAGTACCTATTTTTTCAGATTTATAATCAAATCTATCAATCACTCCTCCTGTACCAAGAACTATATCAGAACCTGTCTTATCTTGTATTATAGATTTCTCATTTACAGATAATAAACCAAAAGCATCTTTTTGAAAAAATAACAATTCATTATTTAATAATATTAAAAGATATAATTTACTATATTGGGAATCTATATCTATATAATTATTCTGTTTAATAATACTCCAAGAATCTATTAATTCTCCATTTATCTTAGGTTCTGATCTATATACACGTACATCATAATCAAATATATTAGGAGATAAATTATTTTTAGGAATATATATTTTAGAATTATTATCTGAAGAGTACACATTATTATATGAAAAGAATTCAGATTGGTTTAATGCTATATGATCAGAAGCTTCAGGAAATTGTTCTCTATTAGGAACCATTAATGTAGTAGGATCACTAGCACTTTCATCAAAATTTTCTCTCATTGCTATATTAGTACTACTTTCTGTAGGAAATAATCTAACTGTACTACTTTTACCAGATTGTGTATAATTTCTGAAAGCAGAAACATAATCAAATACATTAACATATGTATCACCACCATACACATCAATAGAAACTATTGAACCATATTCAGAATCAGATAATTTATAAAAATCAGAACATTGAATATATTCTCTATTAACTCTTTCTGTTAAATGAGGACCTCCATATTGATTATTATTTTTAATTTTATAATTAGCTAAATAGTGACCACATGGTTTAAAGTTCATTACTGTATTACTATCATCAATTAATTCATCTTCATGTAAACTCCAATAAGGATTAGGAGTACCTGTAAGTGAACCTGAAGGAGTCATTACATCAGAACTAAAAACACCAAAAGAATAAAAATTAGGATAATTTATAATATTATTATCACCATCATAAGAGATATTTGTGTACTCACCTTTAAGTAATAAAGTTTTATTACCAGCACCTCTACCATCAAAACTATTATTTCTAAACGCTAAGTTATTAAAATATGATATAGAACTACCACCATCCTCTAAATATGTTTTATCTATAGATAAAGTGTTTTCTAATATAAAATATGGTCTAAATATATTAGGATTTACTCTATTAGATACCAGTTTTAAATTATATTCAGATATATAATTTTTAATTACAGTATGGTCACCAGCATTCAAAGAGTTTCCAGCTTGATCTGTAGGGTAACCTATCCACGCTGGAGATAATTGAGAAACAATATCTATATAATCAGAATTAGAATATCCTGGATAACCTTGAAATAAAAAATCAGGTGAAGTAAAAGTACACATCTGTCCAAATACTGGATAAAATCTATTAAGAGCATGTACAGTACATAAATGACTAGTATTATTATAATAATGAACTGGATTTAAAGCTCCTTGACCTAATATAGTTTTATCAGTGTTTTTTCTTTCACAACGAACTATCATAAATCCTTGTATCTTATCTTTAAATTGTAATGGAATATTAATATCAAATTTAATACCCATAATATTAGCATAAGCTTCAGCAAGATTAAGTCCTATTGATACTATAGGATAAGTATGTATTCTATCTGTATTATGAGGATAAATAGTATTTTTAGTACTATCTGCTTTATCTGGCATAAACACATGAGGAAATTGTATATCTCCTATCCATTTTACAAATCCAGGATTATATTGTTTATCAAAAAAGACAATACCAAAAGCATAAACTTCATCTCTTAAATACCCTTTACTATCAGATGATATATAAGAAGATGTATAATCTGTAAAAGATTTATTATTATGTACTATTAGATTAGAATTATTTTTTACATTAAAATTATATGTAGAATTAATTTTTGGTATATCTCTATATGGTGTAGAAGTTCCTTCATATGGACCAATAGTAGGATATGAAGATATTGATGATGGTTGTGTAAGACCTCCATCCATACTTATTACATTAGAACTTAAAGTATTTCTATCAAAATGATTATCTATTAATAAACTTTTAGTGATAAATTTATATGAGATATTAGTTCCAGAACCACCAAAAACAAGAGGATCTGATGGATTATTTTGTTTTTGATAAATATAAGCAGGACCAGATTTAAAGTACTCAAATCCTTGTCTTGGATTTATATCATCATTTGTGTCAGGTAAAACTCCAACAGGATACGTTCCTGTTTCTGAAGGAAGTTTTAAAGATGGATGTTTATATCTAAAAGCTCTAGCATCATAATTAACATCAGAATTCTCTAAAGACACATCTCCATAGAAT
>RXKI01000030.1 GCA_003962895.1 Neisseriaceae bacterium | reverse complement strand
GAGAATGTTTGGGGTCCTGCTGATGCTTTTGGTCATGGTGCCATTGTTTCCCCATATACTTACAATGAGAATGTTGATCCAATGTATGCTAACTCATGGATGACTAGTTTGGTACAAAAGGCTTCATCTGGTCAGATGTATAATATTACGACAACATTCAGTTTTATAGAAAATACGCTATCTATTTCCCCTGCTTATTCACAAATATTAAATACAGTTGGGCAGCAGGCTAATAGTCTTTTGGGTACTTCTAATCCTGATCAAGAGTTTGATTTAGTGTTTAATTATAAAGTTAAACAAATACCTGGTTTGAAATTTTTTGGTGTTTACTCTGCTGATGATGATGTGAACCTTTTTGCAAGATTGCGTTTTACTACAGACCAAGGACAAAGGATGGAATGTTTTTACAAAAACAGTAAGCTTTATAAATGTAAGGCCTCAAAAAGTGTAAATTCAGCAGTTAGTAAAAATATTGCATCAGCACCTAGCAGCTCTAAAAATAATTGATGTAGCTTAGCATGGCTTTATGACAATAAAGTTATTACAATTGATTTGGATGAAATCTATATAATCGTGGTAACTAATTAGCTGCATTTTTCAGAGCGGATTGCTAGTAAAAGTATGCATGTTTTATTGACTATTTTTGATAATAGCAATATTAGTTATCACATTAAAACAGCTTTTTAAGATAAGACCATTCCGCATCTGTAATTGGAGTGATTGATAATCGATTACCTTTTTGCAAAACTTTCATAGAAGATAATTCTGGATATTCGCGGAGTTCTTTTATTGAAACATAACGAGTCTTTTTTTCAAATTTGACATCTACACACCACCATAATGGTTTTTCAGTAGTTGATTTTGGTTCATAGTAATCGCTATTTATGTCAAATTGTAGGCTATCTGGGTGAGCATTGGTAGCAACGGTACAAATCCCATAGATTCCAGGCTCTTTACATGAAGAATGCCAAAAAATTACTTTATCGCCAATTTGCATATCATCGCGCATAAAATTACGTGCTTGATAATTTCTTACCCCAAACCATTCAACAGTTTGATTAGGTAAATTTGCCACATCATCAATGCTAACTTCGCCAGGCTCAGATTTCATTAACCAGTATTTCATCTATGCTCCAATAAAAATGACTCTTATTATTAAGAGTCATTATATCATATGCTTGCTAAATTGAATTTTAGCTATAAATACTAATCATTATAAATTGTAATATCATCAGCTAAGTCATGAACCTCAAATTTACCGTTAGTTGCACGCTTACTTGGAGAAACACATTTCATTACGTTAGCATCATCGGTATGCATAGTTGATTTAACTGGCCAAATGATTTCTCTATGCCAACCAAGACCTGTAGTTTCAGTAGCTGTTTTATTATACTCTTCTTCGCCAATAGGGTAGCCTTGTGCAGTATAGAATTTACAACGCCATTTAATCTCAACAGCATTATCACCTTCATTAACAATGCTCGCACGCATAAACATATAGCCATCAGCGCGATTATGAACGATGTCACCATGTTCATCTACCCAAATGTTCGTAGAGTTTTTAGTGATATTTAACTCTTTCCACGCATCCGGATTTAATTTAGCATCATCACGATCTTTAGTTTCTCCTGCTTGGATTTGAGGTTGATTCATCTTGTCCACATAGTTTCCTGAGTGAGTTGATGAACACCCAGCCATAGCACCGATTAGTGTTCCAAGAGTTAGTAGCCTATTTAATTTCATTATCTATCCTTTACTATCAATTAATTCTGCGTATTATCGTCATCGTGTTTAACTTTAGTTTGCGATAACTCATCAGCTACTTGATTGGCTAAATCTTGTGCAGCAGCATTAACTAGCTTACTCTTGCTTACACGAATATCTTTATTGGACTGCTGTAAAATTACAGCTTGTGAACCATTCGCATTGACACTAAATGATGAAATAATTGCATTATTTTCTAAATCCAACAAATCATAATCAACAGACATAGATAAGGTCTTAGTTCCTGATGTGTTAGTTGTACCCTTGATATCATAATAGCTATCGGATATATCTGATGATACAACTTGACCAACTAAAATATAGCGAGGTGTGTGCTTACTATATTTGCTAGTTGATTTACCTAATTGAACATCATGAGTTTCTGACTCTTCTGGTAATTTATTGTTATTGATTTCTGCTACTACAGCTGCAACATTAAAATTTTTTGGAGTATTCATGATGCGGTATTGACCATCTTTAATGATTGCCTTTTTTACTAATGCATTGGTCACACCATGGTTTGCTACACCTTCGTCATAGACTAAATTAGGTACGGCAATATACGGTTTTGCTGCCCATGCAAGGTTGGCTACTAGTAAAGATCCAAGTAGTAATAATTTTCTCATTGATAAATCCTTTATCAAAATTATCTTAGTAAGTTAAGCTTTTTGAAATATTTTTACTGTTTCTCCAAATAGCTGCGCCTTGTTGTACGTCAAATAATTGAACGAAGAAAGTATAAGCAACAATTTTTGTCTTGCCATCTGGACCAACTGATGTGTCACTTGTTAATTTACCATCAATGCGGCACTGTGCACCTTTCATTTTACCCATCTTCGCAGTTGTTGATTGGTCATACAAACCTGATTGATTTTGACGAGCTAACTCATCAGTTTGATTACCCATTTCATCAGTTGATACTACATATACAGAATTTACTGATGAAGAATTAGTTAGTGTATCAGCCATTGCATTTGTCATTACCGATGTGTCTACGTACTGGTCAGTTGCGTTTTTAACTGGTGAAATTGTAAATGATTTACAACGATTCATTTTTCCAGATGAAATAACTTGATTTGCCATTTCTTGTGCAGTTAAACGTAAATCATTTTGTGTGAAATTTGTTGTCAATGTATTAGTCGCATTTGGATCTACATAATTTACTTTTGGTGTAGAACATCCTACAACTAATAAGCTACCTAAAAGTGATGCTTTCATGATTGATGATTTAATTTTCATTTACTATTTCCTTTACTATTTTATAAATTAGATTATTGTATTGCGTTAACGTTTTGTCCATCAGCAGAGAACTCTAATTGGAAATTAGCAGTTTCTTTTTCTGTAGCCATACATTTAACAGCTTGATTAGCATTTGGATAAATTGTCACTTGTTGCCATACTTGGTCATTGCCAACTTGTATACCATTTAGATCTGAGAATTTACAACGATAAAACCCAGTTACAGACGAGCGACCGCTATTGTGTAATGTTGCTTGAGCGACTAATAAACCGTTTAAATTTGGTGCAGATTTGATTGAGCCAGGAACTATTGAAATATTCCCCATGCTGCCAATTGGATTTACATGTGGGTCAGAGTTGCTTGCACAACCAAATAATAAACCGACACTAGCTCCTAGGATTAATAATTTTTTCATAATATTCCTCTCTAATTTGACATTGATTTTTGTGGTTCAAAAAGTACTTTATTTCCAATAATCCGATATACCAGAACTTGGTATGGGCTATTTAAATTGAAATCATAACTATGTGGAACACCATTTACAGTTAATGAAATTTTATGTTTACCATATGGTAATTGTACTCTATCGACATTAATTTTTGATGGTAATAAATTCCAATTACGTTCATCAGCTTTATCTACAAACATACTACCAATACTTGTACCAAGACTAATTAATGACCCGATGCCACCAGTACTACAGCTTGCTTGAGATAATGCTATATTTCTTGATGCAGCCACGACATTACGTAAAACTATGTATGGTACTTCATCTTTCAATGAACGAGCAGCCATTAAGTCAATATTGGTCATCGTTGTCGGCGTCATTGTTGTATTATCTAAATTATACGAATATACTGGTTGATGTAATTTATCAGTAATTAATTTAGGATAAAACACATTAATCATATTAGTACATGAGTTTTGATTATTAATCAAATTCAAATCTATTGGGATGTGTGTTTCTTCTGATTTGATTTGTGGTGCATGCCCAACTTCTTGTACGATTAATAAATTTGCATAGCCAGCTTTTTTTGTTTGATTTTTATCTAAATTATCTATACTTTGTTGAATCAGCTTATTGGTCGGCTGTAATTTACCAGCATTGACATAACCAGGTCTTGATAAGCTTGGCTCATTCAATGCTTCAAAAACAAATCCAGCCAGATAATGACTAAATGCACTTTGATAACTATTGGTTAAAGCTAATACTTCTGGTGAGTCAATGTCACTGAAATTATAGTTACGTTTAATTTCCAAACTTAGGTAATCATCAGTTTTATTTTTTTGTAATTTATCTTCTTCTTGGCGAGTGTAATCATATTTTGCTTGGTTATAGTTCTGTATGGCTTGTTCTGACTGATACATTTTTTTAACTTCTACGCGTGCTGCATCAAAGTTATTTAAATCAAGTTGATTTAATGCATGCATAGTTGGAAGCATAGTTTTTTCATAGCCACGTGGATCATAATCATTGGCATTATCATTAACTAGCATTGCTGTCATTGAATTAGATAATTTACCTTGCGTAGAATTAGCCCAAATCGTTAGCCAAGTATCAATCGCTGTTTGTGCCTTACTATAGTAAATATTACTAGATTCATAATTGGTTTGCATTCGAAGTAAAGTGCCGTACTCCATGTTATATAGTACGTCATTAGTATCTTGAGCTGGAATAATACTAGTTAAATCACTAGAGGTATTAATAGAAGTCAATCTTTGGTCTGTTGTTGATTCATATGAACTAAATGGATTATTTGCGCAACTTACAATAAATAGTGTCGAGATAATTAAGCTTAGTTTTTTCATGTAATAAAATTAAATTTTCTTAATAATAGTATATATTTATTCTATCATGAATGAAGGATAGAGGTAATGAAATAGCTGTTTAATTAAAAGCAAATTAATCATATTTTTCTTCGTGTAGTAATAAATCCACAGTTAATAAAAAAGCAGATGAATAATCATCTGCTTTGTAATTGCGGTTATTATCTAGATTATAAATCTAACAATAATCTAGCTGGATCTTCTAATGCATCTTTAATTGCAACTAGAGTCAATACAGCCTCACGACCATCGATAATACGGTGATCATATGATAATGCAAGATACATCATAGGACGTACAACAACTTGACCATTTTCAACAACAGCACGTTCTTTAGTAGCATGCATACCTAAGATTGCTGATTGAGGAGGGTTAATAATTGGTGTAGACATCATTGAACCAAAAGTACCACCATTAGTAACTGAGAATGTACCACCAGTTAACTCTTCTAGATCTAATTTACCATCTTTAGCGCGTTTACCAAAATCTGCAATTTGTTTTTCAATATCCGCCAAAGACATATTTTCAGCATTGCGTAGAATCGGCACAACTAACCCACGTGGTGAACCAACCGCAATACCAATATCAAAATAACCATGATAAACGATGTCTTCGCCATCAACTGAAGCATTTACTACAGGGTATTGTTTAAGAGCAGCAACAGCTGCTTTTACGAAGAAAGACATGAAGCCTAATTTAACGCCATGTTTTTTTTCAAACTGATCTTTGTATTTAGCACGTAAATCCATAACTGGCTTCATATTAACTTCATTAAATGTAGTTAATATAGCATTGGTGTGTTGGCTCTCTAATAGACGCTCTGCAACACGTTTACGTAAACGGCTCATTGGTACGCGTTCTTCAATGCGTGAACCTTTACCGCTCATTGCACCAAGTACATCTTCTTTTAATACGCGACCTCCACGACCACTACCAGAAACTTTGCTTGCATTAATTCCATTATCTGCAGCAACTTTAGCCGCAGCAGGCATAACTTTTGCATCACTTGTCGCAGCAGCAGGTTTACTCTCAGCAGGCGCTTTTGTCTCAGCTGCTTGAGCTGGAGCTTCGGCTACCGCTTCTGGTTTTACAGAAGTATCTAAATAAGCAATTACTTGACCGCTAGTAACTGCATCACCAGGTTTACCAACGATTTCAACTAATGCGCCATCTTCTGGAGCTGGTAACTCTAGAACAACTTTATCAGTTTCTAAATCAATCAAGTTATCTTCACGTTTTACAAATTGACCAGCTTTTTTATGCCAGTTTAATAATACAGCTTCGCTAACTGATTCTGGTAGCTGAGGGACTTTAATTTCGATTTTACTCATGATACATCCTATGAAGATACAAATTAAAAATTATACTAAAGTGGTTTCTATAGTTGGTTCTTTGTAAACTATACAACCGATTAAAAATAAAATTATTGCTAAAGCAAAAAATATCAAACCAATAATAAATGGCATTGTATATGCTGATATTAATAATAACCATGCGGCATATTTAAAAAATGCATTATTTGCTAATTTCGCAATTGTAGCAAGTTTTTTTGCCATCTTATAATTGGTAAATGCAATCAAAAGAAGCAGTGCCATCATTAACCCAAACAATATATACACCATATGTATTTGACTATTTACAGCATCTGGATTATTTGGAAATAGTAGCATCACTATCATTAGTGGTACATAGATTACCAATTGATAAATGGATACTTTAAATAAATTTAATCCACCAAATTTTTTGTCTAATAAATACAATGCCCAATAAGTTGCAACAACACTAATTAATGAAGCAGCTAAAGCAATTATTATCCCAAGTATTTCAGGTTGACTAGCAATAACAGACACTAGACCAATTACTCCTAGTGTCTTAATGGTTTTTTGTTCGTTAACCGATTGCATTAGCTAGTAAATCTTTCAATTGTTGGTTATGCATAGTTGACGTACCACAAGCAGGTGCTGCAGCACTTGGACGAGCTACGCCTTTAAATCTATTTTTACCATCTAAGCAATTATCTAATTCTTCACGAATTTGTAACCAAGCACCTTGATTGTATGGCTCTTCTTGTGCCCAGATAAATTCTGTTGCACCACTATATTTAGCTAATTCTGATTTTAATAATTCGCTTGGGAATGGATATAACTGTTCCACACGAATAATTGCAATATCTTTATCTTTAGCCACATCAGCACGTGCTTTTACTAGATCATAATAAACTTGACCTGTACAAACCACTACACGTTTTGCTGTTGCAGCTGCTGCGGTATCAGCAATAACTGGTAAAAATACACCAGTTGTAATATCATTAACGCTTGCCATAGCGTCTTTGAAACGTAGTAAGCGTTTAGATAAGAAAATCACTAATGGTTTAGCGTAGTTTGATTTTGCATGACGGCGTAATAAATGGAACATTTGCCCTGCAGTTGATGGGTATGCTGCAATAATATTATTTTCTGCTGCAAGCTGCAAGAAACGCTCAATACGAGCTGAGGAATGCTCAGGTCCTTGACCATCAAAACCATGTGGAAGAATCATCGCTAGTTTACTCAAACTTCCCCATTTTGCTTCCCCTGAGATAATGAATTGATCAATCATTACCTGTGCACCGTTCGCAAAATCTCCAAACTGAGCTTCCCAAATTGTCAGATTTTTAACATTTTCTAAACTATAACCATACTCAAAACCTAATACACCTTCTTCATTCAAGATTGAATCGTAAATTGAGAAGAAACTATTATTTTGTGCATTTTTTAATGGAGTATAGATACCTTCACTTAAATGCTGACGGTTCATATCATGCCATGTTGCATGACGGTGTGAGAATGTACCACGACAAGCATCTTCACCACTAATGCGAATGCTAATACCGTCATCCAATAAAGCAGCATAGGCTAATGTTTCAGCCATACCGTAATCCATTGGTTGATTACCCGCAGCCATAGCAATACGCGTATCAACTAATTTAGCAACTGTATTATGTAATTTGAAGTTTTCTTCAGTTGGTTTACGCGTAATTTTCTCAGCTAAATCAGCTAATTTACTCGCAGAAATATTTGTTGTTACGCTATCATTCCATTTTGCTTTTAAGTATTCTTTTGTATCATATGAATAACGTGGTAAAGGAATCATATTTGCTTTATTGACATGCTCACCTTTAACCAAGCCATCACGATATGCTTCAAATAATTTATCAGCATCACCATCTTTGATTACACCTTCTTTTACCAATTGTTCAGCATATAATTTTCTGATACCTGGGTGAAGTTTTACTTTTGCATACATCAATGGTTGAGTCAATGTAGGATCATCAGCTTCATTATGACCATGGCGACGGAAACAAACTAAATCTAACATAATATCTTTAGCAAATTTCTGACGATACAAAACAGCTAAATCACAAGCAAAAATCACAGCACGTAAATCATCTGAATTAACATGAATAATTGGACATTCAACCATTTTGGCAATGTCACTACTATAGCGTGATGAACGATTATCATTAATGCGTGAAGTCGTGAATCCAACTTGATTATTAACAATAATATGAATTAAACCATAGCCACCATAGCTACGCGTTGAACTCATATTAAAGACAGCTTGGTTGGTACCTAAACCGATTAATGCAGAGTCCCCATGGATTAATAATCCAGCTACAGAGTTTTTGTTGTCGATTAGTTTATCTTGACGTGCACGAACAATACCTTGTACAACAGGGTTAACCACCTCTAAATGTGAAGGGTTATACGCCAATGATACATTGATTTTTTCTTTATTTACAGTTACGTACTCACAACTATATCCCTTATGATATTTTACATCTCCACTTGTCACGAAATCATAGTGTGGATAGTTGCCATCAAATTCATCAAATAATTTTTGTGGAGCCTTACCAGCAATATTCACAAGAGTATTTAGGCGACCACGATGAGCCATACCAATGTGCATTTCATTTACTTTATTTTGTGCAAATTTAGTCAAAATGCGATCAAGCATAGGAATCAAACTATCGCCGCCCTCAAGCGAAAAGCGTTTTTGACCAACATATTTTGTATGAATAAAGCGTTCTAAACCATCCGCTTCAGTTAATTTTTGTAATACTTGCTGTTTCTCTGGAGTGCTTAAAGTGAATTTAGTATAATTTGTTTCCACATAATCACGAAGCCACTCTTGCTCTTCGATATCACTAATATGTGCAAATTCAAATGCCGATTTATTTGAATAAATCGCTTCATAATGACTAATAATATCTTTTAATTTACGTGTTTTTGCTTTACGTAAATCATAGTCGTCATAAAATTCTTGTTCTAATTCTGAATCAGTTAAACCATATGTTTTATAATCTAACTCTAATGGACGAGCAATCTCTTGACGCTCTAATGGATCAAGCTTGGCAAATTTATGCCCATAGCTTCTAAATGATGCAATTAATCCATAAACTTTAGTTTGGCTACTACTCATTGCTTCGCCACCACTAGCTGTTAGTAATGGATTACTAGTAATTATTGCAAATTTTTCTTTTACATCACTATGATTAACATCACGTGACTTACCATCTTGAAGTGAATCAAAATATTTCTTCCACTTCTCATCTACATTACTTGGGTTATCTAAATAAAGTTCGTATAACTCTTCAATAAAGTCGCCATTACCACCAAATAAATAAGAGGAGTTCCAATTTTGTTGCATGCTTTGCATTTTAACACCCTAGAAGAAAATCAAGCTTTGAGAAATATTTTCGTAAAAATTAAATACAGTTTTACAAAGGTAAAACTAACGTTGAAGATTTTACCATTATTTCAAAATTAATCGCCATAATTATTTTACCGATAAATTATAAATACAATAAAAAAACGCGAGAATTATTATCCTCGCGTTTCGTTAGTTAATTCTTAACCATTAGTTACACAATTTGGAATCGTGCCATTATTACAACTTGCGACTGGGTTTGAGCTATTGAAAATGCTCATTATCCAATCATAGTATGCAGAAACATTTGTTGCACCATTTGGTAAAAATGAGTAAAACTGTCCACATGCATTTGATGGACCATAAGTGTGTTCAGATAATAATATCCATTTACTTCCAGTCCAGAATAAATCACCACCACCAGAGTCACCGCCGCAAATTAGTGCAGTATAGCCTATCCCATTGAATGGGTTTGCATTACTGTAATAACTATTAAATAAGTAATGGTATCCACTTTCTGCTGCTACGGTATCTTGTTTAGCATATTGATAACCAGCAACATAATACATAGTTGCTAATCCACTAGAATCATTACCAGGTGTCTGGCGACTTACACCATAACCAATAGATAAGATTGGAGCAAGACTATTTGTTGCTGGATATTCCGTAGCAGGCACTACATGAGGATAATTTACATGATTACCTTCTCCACCAAATTCACCACTAATTTGAATAACTGCAATATCGTTTCCTTGTCCACCACTTATACCATCAACTGGAGAAAAATTAGGACAGCTTGCACCACTTGTAAATGTTGCACCATAACAATAGTTTTTTGTTAGATATACTGCGGTTACTGGATATGATGTTCCAGATAATCCGTTTACTCCAAAGCGAACACTTAAAGATGACTTATCATCAATATTACTTGCAGTCATTTCATTAGCATTTGTTTTATCTTTAACAAAGCAATGTGCCGCACCAATCAGAAATGTTGTTTTTGTAGAGGACTCATATCTTACTGGCGTAGCTGAACACATTGAATCACCCATTTTAATGAATGCAGCAATTTTTGCAACATTTGCTTCATCATTACGACCATATGCAATTTGTAAGTTTTTGCTGGCTGTTGCTTTCGGAGTTAAAAAAGTTGGTAAATATGCGTTTGGATAACTAGCAGATAAGATACCATTGAATGTGGTATTTGGTTGTACTATTTGGCTATATGGAACCCCACGATAGTTGCCTTGGCTAGGACATGAATATGGATTGGGCTCCCAAGTTGAGCCACCTTGACCACCGCCACATTGTAATAGTGGATAATCACTCTCAATATCGCCACCGCCACTACCGCCACCATTACATGCGCTAATACCAACAACTATTGCGCTTGTTAAAATAGCTAGTAAAAATTTATTGTTTTTCATATTTGACCTCATTTACTTTATTCATTTGGAAAATATGGCAACTATGCTAAAATCTAGTAATATAAGCATTTAGACTAAGTCTATAGGAGAATACATGCTAAGAATAACCAACATAATGATGCCAGATGGCACTCGCCAAAATATTGAGATAAGTTTATCACAAGACATTACTATTGATGGTACAAATTTACTAGCTTTGCCTGGATTAATTGACCCACATGTACATTTTCGTGTGCCTGGCTTAGAAGATAAAGAAGATTGGCAACATGCTTCAGTTGCTGCGATCAAGGGTGGCTATACTACTGTTTTTGATATGCCAAACACGAAACCTGCAACTACTACTAAAGAAAGACTGGATTCAAAATTTGCAGTAATTAATCAGCAGCTACAAGAGGTTAATATTCCACTAAAATATAAATTATTCTTTGGTGCGGATAAAAATCAATTTCATGAGATTTATAAAGTAAAAAATGATATCGTTGGTATAAAAGTATTTATGGGTGCATCAACTGGTGATCTATTGATGGACGATGAAAGCTCATTGCATGCAATTTATGCACTAGCAAAAGCACATGATTTAATCATTGCATTACATGCAGAAGATGAATTAATCATTCGTGAAAATGCGCAAAAATATGCAAGCGAAACTGATTTCAAATATCATTCAATAATTCGTGCACCAGAGGCTGCGGTTAAAGCAGTTGATTTAGTGATTAAATTAACTGAAATGTACGGCGTTACATCATATATCTTGCATGTGAGTACTGCTAATGAGTTAGAGTTGGTCAGAAAAGCGAAAGAGCGTGGTTTACCAATTTTTGTAGAAACTTGCCCGCATTATTTATTTTTAGATGATAGCATGTATCCGCAATTAAATGGACGTGCAAAGATGAATCCGCCACTGCGCTCTAAACAAGATCAAGATATCCTATGGAATGCTCTAAATAATGGTGTGATTGATACAATTGGATCAGATCATGCACCACATAAATTAGGCGAGAAAGAACAGCCATTGTGCAAGTGTCCGTCTGGTGTACCAGGAATAGAGACTAGCCTACCACTATTAATTACTGCATGGAAGAATGGTAAAACTACATTAGAAAAGATTGCCCAACTTACACATGATAATCCAAAAAAATTATTTGATTTGCCAGATAACGATGATTTGGTATTGGTGGATATTGAAAATTATCGTGAATTAAAAGATGAGCACATGGCAACCAAATGTAAATGGACACCATTTGTTGGTATGAAGCTCACAGGTTTCCCGCGTTATGTTTTCACACAAGGTCGATTATTTGATTGTGATAAATTATAAATCTAGAGAGATGAGAATATGAAAACTAAAAATATTTTATTAATGTCAATTTTGGCTATAACAAATATCGTGTTTGCTTTTCCTCGTGATGGTGGCGGTGGTAGCTTTCGCGATGATAGAGGTGGTATGGATGATGGAGACTATCAATCTCGTCCATTTAGACCAGATGATAGCCAGATAAATAATAATTACTCTGTGCAAGATAGCCGTTCGTATAGTGGTAATCAAGTTAATAATAACACCACAGTTACTAATAAACAAAATAACCAAAGCTATAATATGAACAATACCAAAACTTATAACTCTGGGTATAAAAATAACTCAACCACTGTGACTAATAATCAATCAGGTAAATCATATTCAGTAAATAGTGCTAGTACTTATGGTAATAATGAGCGAGTGACTAAAGTAACCAATAATCAAACAGAGCAATCAGATTATGTAATTAGCGGCACTAATCAACGTATGAGCAGCCCACAAAACGTAACAGTTGTTGGGGGTACAGGCAATCATACTACTTATGTGGATGATCCATATTATGTTTATCCCGATGAAGCTATGTATGTAGGAGTTGGTGTGCCTATTGTCGTGGGTGGGGCGGTTGCTGGAGAAAACCAACCAACAGTTGTAAATAACTACTATGGTAACGGCAACTATAATCCAGCTGTAACTACGCGTAATGAAAGCCAACTACCAGTGCCAAACTCAAATAATTAAGTTACGCATCCACATCATAAAAATAGCCAATTAATTCATGGAGCACTGCTGAAGTAGTGCTCATTGCTTGTGATGTTGGCACAAACCACAACATCGGCATTGTTTTATAGCCAAGAGAATAAAAATTAGTGGGTGCTGCAATTACATGAATTCCATTTTGCTCAAACAAAGCCTTTGCTCGTCGCATGTGGCTTGCCGAAGTTACTAATACCACAGTTGAATATTTGTATTTAGCCAATAAATTTGCTGTGAATTTTGCATTCTCATTAGTTGTTCGTGAATCTGGTTCCAGATAAATTTGGTTAGTCACATTAAACTCTTCTTGTAACGCCAATTTCATAACACTTGCTTCAGAATCTTTGGTATCAATAGCCCCACCTGAAACGAATATTGGCAAATTTGGTTCTTTTTTAGCTAAAAATGCGGCATAACGAACTCTTACAAATGTTTCAGTATTTGATATGGCACTTGTATTAAATTCGCCATTGTATTCTGGGATGTAGTTATTTACACCACCACCTAGTACAACCATAGCCTGTGCTTTTGGTAAATCATTCATATTGAGTGGCTGAGGTGCAATAATTTTATTTAGGTGAAATGCTACATATGGAGTTGCTTGTAAGTATAGAGATAGCCCTCCAATGCCAATGACTATAATTTTTGTGCAGCGCTTCTTGAAAAATATTGCGCCAAGTAATATAATGATTAGAGAGTTTAATGGTGGTAGCATAAAGCTTTGTAAAAATCGGTGAATGAAGATAAGAAGCATTTGCGTTTGTAGCCATGTAAAAATTATTTGATTTCAAGTAAGTATTTTAACCTAAAGGAGTTGGTTATGTCTAAAGTTGCATTAGTAACAGGTGGTATGGGTGGTTTAGGTGCTGCTATGTGTAAAGCATTGGTAAAGAGCAGTCATAAAGTTGCAACAACTTATATTGGTGATGATGCTCCAGCACACGAGTGGGTAGCAAAAATGAAGGGCGAAGGCTTTGATATTTTAGCAGTTAAATGTGATGTAACTAGTTATGCAGATGCTGAAAAAGCTGTTGCTGAAGTTGTAGCAAAATTAGGTCCAGTTGATGTATTAGTTAATAATGCTGGTATTACTCGTGATGGTGTATTCAAAAAAATGACAGCTGATCAATGGTTAGCAGTTATCAATACAAATTTAAATAGCGCATTTAACATGACTAAACAAGTTTTTGATGGTATGTGTGAACGTGGTTTTGGTCGTGTAGTTAATATTTCATCTATCAATGGTCAAAAAGGTCAATTCGGTCAAGCAAATTATTCTGCTGCTAAAGCTGGTATCCATGGTTTAACTATGGCTTTGGCTCAAGAAGGCGCTAAAAAAGGCGTTACAGTAAATACAATCGCCCCTGGATATATTGGTACTGATATGGTTATGGCTATTGCTGAAGAAGTTCGTAATAAGATTATCGCTGGTATTCCAGTTGGTCGTTTAGGTAAACCTGAAGAGATTGCTGCATTAGTTGCTTATTTAGCTTCTGATGTTGCTGGTTTCATGACTGGTGCTGAATTAGCTATCAATGGTGGTCAACACATGATGTAATAGTTTTAAAACTATGTTTAATAAATAGCGAAGGTTTTGTTGCCGTCGCTATTTATTTTATATACCCAGAATTTTATTGATACTGAATATACAATGGTTGCGGGTTAAGCTTCAATAAATCTTGCGGCGTAAGCATCTTACCACCATTTTTTGTATCATTGTGATAGAACAGCTTAAATCCAGTATATTGAACAGGTTCTTTAACAATATACTGCTTATATGTATCTTTTTTCAATACTGGTGGACCCCAACCGTCCATATCCATCACAATTTGCACATCAGGTCGTAGCTGAATTTTTTTATAGTTTGTAACTCCACCTTGAGTAAAGCGATGAATTACTAATACTTTTGGTGGTAAATTATATTTTTTAGTTAAATTCTCAAGATAGTTGCTAACGTAATTAATATCGCTAGCATCATAAGTACCAATTTTTTTACCAGGTAATGCTTGGCTCTTAATCAAATTAAATTCAGGGTCAATTCCTAAATGTACATCTGGCTGCTTTAAAATCCATTCAAATTTAGGTAAAACATTACGAATATCATCATGACCTGTCTGAATATCGATAAACATTAGTGCATGATTCTTTTGTGCCAATTGATAAACAGATTCAACTAAATTATCCGGCATAATCATACGATATTTACCAGCTTTGCCAGGTGTACCCTGAGCAACAGTTGCAATCAAGTGCAAAGCAGGAATTACTGGATGACTAGGATCAGCTTTATTCCATGCGGTAACTTCTTTATTTAGACGTTTTATCATTTCGCCACTTGGATACTCACCTAATGCACCCATACGCTTAGACAAAGGATTGCCATAATACGCAACAATACGATGAGATGGTAAGATCCCATTACTTTGAGTATTATCTTGTGTTTTTGCTGTATGACTAAAGGATACTGATTCAGTGGTAGTTGTATTTATCACACTCTCCGCATAAACATTTGTGAAAGCAAAAAGGCATATAGCTAATCTTATGATTTTTTTTACTTGCATGACTGTATAAACGCTTCAAATAATAAATTGTTTTCTTTATGCTTTTTACGAGCTCGCTCAGGATGACCTTGAATACCAAAAATAAAATGCTCTTTATCTTTATACTCAATCATTTCAATTAATCCATCTTCAGCAAAGCCTGAAGCAATGAAATCATTTCCTAACTTTCTGACACCTTGATGATGAATTGAACAAGTAATAATTTGTTCACTCTTGAAAATCTGTGATGCAAGACTATCTGCAACTAAATTAACCTTATGCACCGGAACAGATTCATCTGCTAGTATGTTGTGTTGAACATTTGATGCGGGTATTTCTTGGTATAAACAGCCACCCTCAGCAACATTCATTAATTGGTATCCACGGCAGATTCCAAGCACAGATATTTTTGCTTTCTTAGCTGCACGATATAATTCAATCTCAAATAAATCACGGGTATAATTTGGCTGGTCGCGAATCGAACGATGAAATTCTGTACCTGAACCTACAACTTTTTTGCAATAATTAATCTGACAAGTCTCACCATAACATTTAGAGTCAACATCTTGACCACCAATAAGTAGTAGTCCATCTAACTTAGATACTAATTGCTCGACATCTGCTAAATCTATTTGATTATTTAAAACAACTGGTATCCCACCATTATCAATAATCACATTTAAATAATTAGCGCGAATAAATAAAAATTCATCGGCGTTATTAGATAATGCGGTAATATGCTCGCAATTTGAAGTTACTCCAATAATTGGCTTTCTAGTAGACATTTATACCTCAATCTCTCTAACTATTTCTACCACACTGTCAACATCATTCATCAAAAAGAAATGTACGCAAGGAACACCAAACTCAATTAATTCTCTAACTTGTTGCTTTGCCCATTTTATACCAATTTCTTTAATATTTTCTGGATTTGCTAAAACATCTTGAGTTAATTGGTTTGGTATATCGATATGAAATAATTTAGGCAATCCAGTTAATTGTCCAACAGTCTTTAAGACCTTTATGCCAGGAATAATTGGTACAGTTATACCAGCATCACGACAAATTTTGACAAAGCTAAAAAACTTCTGATTATCAAAAAACATTTGAGTAACTATATACTCTGCACCAGCAGCAATTTTTTGCTTTAAATAATCTAAATTCAACTCCATGTTTGCAGCTTCAAAATGCTTCTCAGGATAACCAGCTACTCCTACACAAAAATCAATTGCAGGATATTCTGTATCACCCAAAAATTTACCATGCTTAAGATTATCAACTTGCTTTACTAAATTAACAGCGTGCGTATTAGTTGATTCATAATCAGCTATATGACGGTTATAATTAAGATTATCACCTTTTAAAGCAAGAATATTATCCACACCCATATAGTTTAATTCAATCAAAGCATCTTCAGTCTCTTGTTGTGAAAAACCTTGGCAAATCATATGTGCTACAGCATCAATCTTGTACTTATTTTGAATTACACCACAGATACCTATCGTACCAGGGCGCTTTTTATGAATTTTTTTACTAATTGTTCCATCACTATTTTCAACATACAATAAAGATGAAGCATGAGTAGTAACATTTATCCATTTCGGATCAAATGGCAATAATTTATCTACGATATCGAAAATCTGTTGAATAGAAGTAGTTCCACGAAGTGGTGGAACTATTTCATAACTAAATATGGTTTTTTTAGCTTCAGCTAAATGCTTAGTAATGTGCATGGTTTGTTTTTTTGCGTGAAAGATTTATTGAAAGAATAATTTTAACCAGTACATATGAAATTAATCCACTAGTAATTACATCTACTGGCCAATGCCAACCTGTACAGATACGTGCAACGCCAACAACTAAAACTAGTAACAACATGATTAATTGTAAAATTTTAGAGCGTGAGAAAAACAAATAATTCATTGCAAAAGCAAGCATAGCAATATTACCTGTGTGACCAGATGGAAATGAGCGATATGCAGATTTTACAGAATCTTCAAAATCATTAATCCAAAAGAAGCTATCATGAGGCAAAATAACAAAAGGACGTGCCTCAGCAACAACATATTTTAGAGCAGCAAATACTACAAAAAAAGCGCCAATTAAAACCACTACATTTATTAGTTTATCTCGTCTAAATAAACTTGTAGCTAGTATCAAAATCGTAGGTGTGATCATATATTTAGTATAAGCAATCATGTTAATTTTATCCCAAACGTCATCAGGTAAAATTGTATGATAATGATTAATCATCAAAAACAATTGATTGTTTAATTGATCAAACCAAATATAAGCATCCAAGCCTAAAGCAATAAAAAATATTGCTAGAGAATACATCGGCAATAGTGTCGGAGAGCTTTTTTCCTCTTCTAAATACATGATTAATCCTTTATAATAAATTGACCTAATGTAATACGGTCTAAATTTGCATAATCTTGAATAGTCTCTATATTTGTAAAGTCACAATTGTAAAACATTTGACGGATATTTTCAGCTTGATTATACCCATGCTCAAACATCAACCAGCCATTATTATTTAAATATTTACAGCTTTCATAAATAATCTGTTTAATTGCAGATAAACCATCGCTAAAATCCGTTAACGCATGTTTTGGCTCAAACTGTAATTTATCTAAATGCTCGTCATTTACTTCAATATAAGGTGGATTACTCACAATAATATCAAAAGTTTGATTAACTTCCTCAAACCAATTACTCTGCACAAAATTGACATCTGCATTTAAAGAATTCGCATTACTTTTTGCTACTAACAATGTTTCTGCATAATTATCCACAGCAGTTACATTTAAACCTGGTCGCTCTAATTTACAAGTAATTGCTATACAACCGCTACCAGTGCCTAAATCTAAAATCTTTGCATTTTTTTTGGCTTTAGATATAACCTCGTCAACTAATAGCTCCGTTTCGGGACGTGGTATCAATGTATGCGAATTCACTTGAAATTTGCGGCTATAAAATTCTTTTGTACCCAGTATATAAGCTAATGGCTCACCGTTTAGTACTCTTTGCATCAGTAAATTATATTTAGTTAGCTGATCATTACTTAATGAATAATCATCATTTATAATTAACTGTGCATGACTAAAACTTGTTACATAGCTAAGAAGTAGTCGATTATCAAGACGCTCAAGCTGAGAATTAACCAATAATTTCTTTATTTGCACAAATTAAACTTTACTACAAATTCCATTGTTTAATTCGTACACGCTTTTGCAATCATTACATTTTAGCTTGCCGTTGTCTGCCACAAGCTTAACACCACACTGACACATCCAGCCAATCTGTCTCGCTGGAACTCCAACCATTAAGGCATACGCAGGCACATCTTTATTTATTACGCTACCCGCACCAATAAATGCATATTCACCAATCGTATTACCACAGACAATAGTTGCATTAGCACCAATTGTTGCTCCACGCTTAACTATGGTCTTCCGGTATTCGTGTTTACGCGTTACGTGGCTTCGTGGATTAAATACATTGGTAAAAACCATTGATGGACCACAAAACACATCATCTTCCAAATAAACAGCATCATAAATCGATACATTGTTTTGAATCTTGACGTTATTACCAATAATCACGTCATTACCAATAAACACATTTTGCCCTAAAGAGCATCCGCTACCAATTTTGGCCTGACCACAAACATGGGTAAAATGCCAAATACGTGTATTCTCTCCAATTTGTGCACCATCATCAATGATGGCTGAATTATCTTTTCTATAATTCATTTATTTTTCCTTGTTTTATTTTTAGGTATTACTTCTATAGCTTCTATATTGCGCGCTTTCAAAGTATCAATTGCAAAAATAATCATTAGTACACAAGATAGGTAATTCCACAAGAAAAATCTTGCAGCATTTTCACCCACAACTAAATACAAACCCATAATACTTATTAGATTTGAATAAAAAATAGCTTTTGATAAATGGGTAATTTTACTATTAAGAAGCATAAACCCAAGAAAACCAAATATACTCGTAAGTATGATTAGTCCTATTAATCTTATCTCTATTTGCTGAGAAAACGCAATTTTAGCAATTAGTAGCTGTAATTTCGCACTAAAATCATTTGTATTAGGATGTTCCACTCCACTCGGGTAGAATTGGTTCGCTAGCTCAAAATATGGTGGCATATACCATTGTTTTAATAAATCATTAGTCGCAAATCGCATACGATATGTAACGTACTCTATGGGGTAATGTATTATTGCATTTACCCAAGCAGATTTTGCAATCAAATATTTTTCATAGCTTTGATCATAATTTAATATAGATTTATTTCCAGAGTTATTCCAATTATCTCCAGAAATAGGATCGTAATTAAAATAATTAATATAAATAGGATTACACATATTACTTCTGATATCTTGCTCATTGTATTCATGATTTAGCAGCTCTCGAGGAACCTCAAAAGCATGATTTGTAGCGCATTCTATATTAACTAAATCATTATACATAACCAATGTAGGAGAATATACTTTTTTAGCATGAAAAAAACTATAAGATACAAATAAATTTAATTGAACTATAGCAGCATTTAGTATTATTGTAATTGTAATAACTGAAAAAAAATTTGCTACATTCTTTAACTTAACATGTGACATCCACTTTAATACAAAAAGCACAGTAAATGGAAAAATAGCTAATATTCCGTTATACCTTATTCCACAACACAAGAAAGCAATTACAAATGCAAGCACTGTTAAAGCTATACGCTTATTTCTTGATTTCACATTGTCAATAATCAAATATATCGCAATTAAGTTGTTAGATTTCATCGAGTTGTTTACAGTTGTTAAAATAAATCTCTAATTTTTCATATGGAGTTAA
>RXKI01000010.1 GCA_003962895.1 Neisseriaceae bacterium | reverse complement strand
TTGATCTTCAGCCTTACATTTTGGACATGTGCCTTTTACAAAGCGATCAGGTAAAAACATCTGCTTTTCTTCGTCAAATAATTGGCTAATATTTTTTACAGCAATCTTATTATTTGCTTTTAATTTATTATAAATATCATATGCGCATTGCTTATTTTCTTCTGAATTTGTTGTATAGAAATGGTCGTAATGGATACCAAAACCAGCAAAATCAGCAGTATGAGCTTGATAGAATTGATTTACTAACTCGTCAGGCGTAATTCCAAGTTGCTCAGCTTTAAGCATAATTGGCGTACCATGAGTGTCATCAGCACAAATAAAATAACAATTATTGCCAAGCATTTTTTGGAATCTAACCCAAATATCTGCTTGAATATGTTCAACCATATGCCCCAAATGAATATGTCCATTTGCATATGGTAATGCACATGTGACTATGCTAGTTTTTTTAGCCATTAAACCCTCTATTTTATAAAACCCAGTAAATCACTAAACTATTAGTGTGCTACAATTTAGCCTAATACTAACATGTCAACAGTAAATTACATATGAATACAATTAAACCAAAAATTATAGCACACCGAGTAAAACAAGGATTAAACCGAATTGATAACATCAAAAACATTATTGCAGTATCATCTGGTAAGGGCGGAGTTGGCAAATCAACCACTGCGATCAATTTAGCTGTAGCACTGGCTAAAACAGGCTTAAATATTGGTGTTTTAGATACAGATATTTATGGTCCATCAATACCAAAATTAGTTGGGCAAGAAAGCTACAAACCAGAAGTTAGCCCAAATAATAAATTCACACCACTTGATGTCCACGATATAAAAGTAATGTCTTTTGGATTTTTGGTAGATAGAAATCAGGCAACAATTTGGCGTGGCTCGATTGTAAACAAAGCACTTGAACAAATGCTATTTGATACCGAATGGGGTGAATTAGATATATTAATTCTTGATTTACCACCAGGTACTGGCGACATTCAATTAACCATGGGGCAAAAATTTCCAATCACAGCAAGCGTTGTTGTAACCACTCCACAAGATATTGCGTTAATTGATGTTGGTAAAAGTATTGCCATGTTTGAGAAACTTTCAATTCCATGTTTGGGTGTGGTTGAAAATATGGCTGTGCATACGTGCAGTAATTGCGGACATCAAGAGCATATTTTTGGTAATGGCGCTATAGACAAAATTAAAGAAATTTATAATTTAGATAAATTAGTTAGCTTACCTCTAGATATGAATATTTGTACGAATAGTGAAAATGGAACTCCTACTGCATTAAAAACAGAAAATGCTTTAGGAATTATATACAACGAACTAGCAAATAAAGTTATAGAAAATTTAGCTAAATTACCCAAAGACTACTCTACTTTAATACCAAAAGTACAAGCAGTATAATGAAAAATAAGAGCTCAGAATATTCCGAGCTCTTATATATAAAAACAATATACTAGTTTAATTGCGTAATGCCATCATAGTCATCATAGCTAGAATTACCCACAGCCCACATAACTCCATCAGCAGACTTCATTACTAGACCATGATTCCCAACAGCAACGAAACCATCTTGAGTATCATACACAATACTATTAATGTTATATGTTGATAATGAAATTTTAGCTCCAGCTAAATTTAGCACATTTGCAGATGGTACCTCGTCCCATTGAATGCCATTAGTTGATGTCCATAATACACCGCCATTACCTACTGCAATATATTTACCACTACCAAACGTTAAAGCATTTACTTGATTTCTATTTGGTGTAGTAGCACGTTTCCAGTCATTCGCATTAGAACTATAACCAATATAACCAGCATAGCCAACAACAAAAAATGTGCTATTATCATAAACGATATCATTTATTCGTAACGCGGAATTGGCAGCTGTGATTGACTCCATGTCGTACCATCACTTGAGGTAAGCACATATCCCAAATCACCAACAGCATAGTACGTACTATTGATATAACGTACATTTGTCAAACCACCTGTTGTCAAATTGCTAATATCTACCTGAGTCCAAATTATACCATCAGTAGAATGCAATAATGTACCAGCATCACCAACTACAACATAATCACTACCACTAGTTGCGATTGAATTTGGAGTTTTATCCGAAGTTGGAACTGTTGCCATTTTAAATGATTTTGTATTATCTGTTGAATATGCAATTGACAGTTTTAAATGATAATCATCATCAACAATAGTACCAAGTAGGAATGATAATCCAGTGCTACTTTGGAAGGTATTATAATTCGAAACCTTCATACTAGACACAGTTTGAGTCCAGGTTTGCATATCATCTGTTGAATACCAAATTTTACTACTGTTAGTAGAATCCATAAGCACATATTTTCCAGATTTAAAAGCTAATGATTGCATCCCATACCCTCTTGACATAGAATCTGATTTAACTCTTACTGGCAAATACCCAAATAAACTCCAGTTTACCCCATCATCACTAACACAAGTTTTATACCCTGACTCTGTTTTATTCTGACTATTGCAGTCGGCATAAAATTTACCATTCACATAAGAAACAGACGATTGTTCGAAATCATGTTCACCACCAAACGCCAATGGCTCTGATTCACTCCAATTAACACCATCATCAGATTGTGAAACAGCATGCACCCATCCACCAGAATAATACCCCCAATTTGCAAAACAATAATACTTATTATTCAACTGCTTTATTGAACAATATTTATTATTAACATTAATTGGGTATTGCTTAAGTTCCCACTCCTCAAGATCCTCAGATATTAAATATCCACTTTCATTTAACTCTGTATAATCATCACCAAGTTGACTTGACATCAAAAATTTTCCACTGTTACTTTCAAAAAATACATTTAACCCATTGTAACCTGGATAAATTCTCCTTGAATAAGGGTCTGTTTCATACCAGTTCTGCGTATTAAATGATTTATACCCATGGATACTATTCCTAAATCCATCAGATGTAGGAAAAAATGTGAAATATAAATTATTCCCTGAGACTATTGGTACTCGACCTTGGTTTTGAAACTCTGACCAGTTTATACCATCGGCAGACTGTGAATTAGGTAATATAAATTTCTCTCTGCTACTATCATAATATATTAGTTGATATCCTTCTGAACCATTATAGGATGTTTTATACCAGTTAATGCCATCATCAGAAAAACAAGCAACACCTAGAGTACTAGATGTTACAAACCTATCTTTTGCAATCACATAGCCAGAAACATCCCTTGTTCCCAATGGTAACTCATTCCAACCATCTATATCTACATCAGTATTAAAACTACTTTTTTTATTTGTAACCGCACCAAATTCTCCTGAAAGGACATACTTACCATTCAATTTTAATCCGCTGGGTTCTGGAGTTGGGTCTGTACTTACTACAATTTTATTAGTAACAGAATTAAGTCTTGGAGCATTCACTGAAATATTTGCTTCACCTACCCTACCAGCATATAATTTCACTTCACATGAAGGAGTTGCCTTACTTAGCTCGCAACTAGGACTATCTTTAGCGATACTTATTACTGAATAATTACTCGAATCTATCGTAACACTATAAATTGAGATAGCGGCACTGG
>RXKI01000052.1:10100-20734 GCA_003962895.1 Neisseriaceae bacterium | reverse complement strand
AGTTTCGGAAATAGTTCTTTTGAAACAAAAAAACAAGGCATCAAATATTAATGGTCTTTTGTCAAGTTTAGAAGATATAATTAAAAATCCTGAAGGTATGAAATCAAATCCTTTAATGGAAGATGTACATCCTGTTTATTTTTCTGGTCCTGTTGATACGGGGATTAACTTTTTTTACAACGAAAAAGTATTCACACCCCAGCAGAATTTTTCTATCGCAACAAACATTTTCTCTGGCAGCTACAAGGATTTTATTGACTTTGCTGCTAAAGATCGTTTGAAAGAAGATAATTTCAGAATTTCTACAGGAACAGTCAAATGGAAGGACGAAGCTCAGTTAAATTTTGAAATTGAAAATGGTGCTTGGAAAGTTGTTGATTTCAACAAAGATTTGTTTTTCAACACAAAAGAGTTGAATAAAATGTCTGGTAAGGTTGAAACTCGATTAAGCCCTTCTTTGAATTAAAGGAATTTCATCTTGATGACGCCAGAAGTTTTTAAATTGCTTGAAGTTTTGAAAGAAATCAAAACCAAGTCTGAAGCTAATTATTTTTTAGACTGTTGTAAAAAAGAAGGAATGCCTCCTGAAGAACTTGGATTCATTCTTGGCTATATGCAAAAGTCAGAACAAGACAGATTGAATGAATTATTTGGTGTTTCTCACCCTGTTTTTGACAATCCTATTTTGAAAAATTTTGAGAATCCTTCCTTGGCTGGTAAGTTTGTAGTTCAACTAGAAGAATCTTTTAATCTTTTTGAAAAATATTTGAAGTAAAGGTTTTTATTATGAAAGTTCTTTTTCATAAAGAAATTCCGTTGAATTATAAATGCCCTAGAAGAAATCTACTTTTGGAAAATTCTGGCATTCTAATTCTTCAACAAGAACCATGTAAAAGAACTATTTATTCTAGTGGAAATCATGGATTTATGAAAATCCCATTTCCTCACATACAGTTTGTTTTGGGTTATACTACTTGTACACAAGATGGAAAAAAGAAATTTGTTCATCACGGATGTCATGATGGAGGAATGAGAGTTTTTTATTCAAAACGTGCTTTTTCTTCTTTTGAAGAAAAAGCAACCGCAGCGTGGACAGATTTTGGCAACAATGGTCTTATTTGCACTCCTCATCATTATGATTATAATTTAAATTTTGATTCTCTTTATGAATTGGCGATGAATTACATAAATGTTTATTTTTCTTTGAGTCATTATGTTAATGATTTTTGGAGAAAAGGCGGCGAAAACATCGATGATATTTTCAATGGCATAGAAAAAAGGACTCCTTCTTTTGTTGCTGATTTTCAAAGTTTGTATGTTCTAACAAATGAAACAAATCTTTCTAGAAACGATTTATTTCTCAAAATGATTGGAATGAAATCTTTAAAAGATTCAGATTTAATTGATGAAGAATTTAATGAAACATGGGCGATGTCGAATCCTATAGTTAAACATATTTTGGCTTTTCAAAGTGCTATAAATAGGAAGTAGGAAATGAGAGTTGTAGCTCAAGAAGAAGATTTTGTTCCTTCTTTATCTTCTGAAGAAAAATATGGTTTTATTTTATTGGAGCATGAGCCTTGCTATAGAACTATTGACGCTTATTCAAATCATTTTGGTCTTTCTAATAAAAGAGTTCCACTCCCTTATGTTCAATATTTAATTTGTTATACAAGAAAAGACAACGAATATTTTTTTCATAGTTTCCAAGACGGTGGACTCAGAGTGTATTTCTCTGACAAGCCTTTAGAAAATTTAGAACAAAAAGTTTCTTGCCCTTGGTTAGAAGGTAAGTATTTAAACAGTGTTAGAAATGGTATGATTTGCACAACTCATGAATTTGATCCTGACGTGACAAATAAAGGAAAGATTATTTATAAAAAGTCTTCTAAAAAACTGTTCGATATTGTTGATTATCAAATATCTACTTTTTGGGGGATGCAACATTGTTTAGATAATAATGGTCCTGATTTTTGCAAAGATTTTTTAGAAGCTAAAGTAGAAGAAATTTGCGGAGAAAAGTTTAAAAAATTGTCTAAAGTTTCTTCTGCTTCGAATTCTTTTTTGTATTTTTTAAATAAAACTAAATCAATTTTAAGTAGGATAAACACAAATCGTCTTTATCCCACTGGAAAAACTGTTTTTATCAACAAAGAATTTCATAAAGATTGGGAAATCAAAGAACAAAATCACATCATTGAATCATTAAATGAATTTAAAGATGCTTTTTTAAGAGGCATGAAGTGAAAATTTTATTTCAAAAAGAAACTAATTTTGTTGAAAAACCCTCATATGTCTCTGAAGAAAATTTTTCTTCTTGGAGATATCAAACAAAATGTTATGCACGTCATATAAAAGATTTTATTCCTAAAGTAGAAAAATATGGAATGATTTTGGTTGAAAACGAACCGTTAAAAAGAACTGTTTCGATTCATACCGCACGTCAAGACCTAAAATATGAACGGATTGCAACTCCTTACACTCAATATTTAATTAACTATTCGGTTGTGTCTCCAAACAATAAGTTTAAAAAATATGTATATCATGGCATTTTCCAGTTTGGATTACACGTTTATATGTCTTCTAGTCCTCTAAGAAGAATAAATCAAAAAGTTTATCCTTCTTTTACTGATGCACATTACAATGGTTCAATTTGTACAGATCATAAAGATGACTGGGATAAAAGTTTTGACTCTCTAAAAAAACTTGTTGATTTTTCAATTTCTTCCTATTGGTCATTGCCAATTTACTTCAACGAACAAAAACATTTAATTGTAAAAAACAAAGATGTTGACCAAATTTGTTCAAAAGATTTTTTCAAAAAGTTTTATTTGAATAAACCTGAGTCTATACCTGTTTTTTATAGCAGAAGTTTAAGATATATTGATGAAAATAAAGAAATGTTTTTTAGACCAATTGTTGAAAACATTGCACGAGGAAAAAATGATTTCTAAAGAAATAATTGTGATTCGTCACGCTAGAAGCAATCACAACATTAGAAAAACCGATGACTTAGATGGAGAGATTTCAGATTTTGGAGTCAGACAAGCAATTAATGTTGGGGATTACTTATCAAGCGAATTTGATTTAAAGGATTATTCGTTTTTTACAAGTCCTTTTTTACGGTGCGTTCAAACAGCAGATATAATTTCAAAAAAGACTAATCATACTCCAATCGTAGATGAAAAAATCAAAGAATCTCTTAACCATTATAATGCTAAAGTTTTAATTAAAAATCATAAAGAAAAATTTCCAAACTTTGTGTGGGACTCTATTAATGAAAAAGGCATTGAGTGTGGACCTGAGTTCAATGAACATTTTTTAAATAGAATGTTTAATTTCTATCATGATTTACCACAAAAATCTATTGTAGTCACTCACGGACTTCCAGCCATTTTGTTGATAAATATAGCTTCCAATCCAATGATTAAAAACATTCCTGTTTGGGATTATTCTATTGACAATTGCTCTATATCAGTTGTAAAAAAAGGTAGAATTGTTTGGCACGGAAGAAATCTTTACAACGAATTTGACTATAATAAAGAACTATATTATTCTGACATTCATGATTTGCACAAAAAGTAGTTTAAAAATTTTCCCTGAGCAGTATAATTACAGTACCTTCAAACTTTTCAAAAAGGAGAATTAAATGCATTAAACTCAACAAGATTTTAAAAATTACGTTTATATTTTTGTTAGAAAAGACTTGCCGCCCTCTCAAATTGTGGTGCAAGCAGGACATGCTGTCTTTGAATCTGCTTTAAGGCATTCAAAAACTTTACAGCATCCTCATTTTGTTGTTCTTGGTTTTAAAAATGAACAACAGCTTGAAAAAGCGTATCAGCAAATTAGCTCATTTGATATAAAGCTATATCCTTTCTATGAGCCTGACAGAGATAATGAATTCACGGCTTTCGCCACAGAATCTATCTTTGAAAACAAGCGTCATTTATTTAAGAAGTACAATTGCTTAAATAATTCTTTTGTTGGAGTTTCAACATGAACTCCAAGATTAAATTAGATACTAGCTAACATCCCCTCTTTTTTTGTTTGTGTTTTTCAACAAAAAGAAAGGAAATAAAATGAAAGTTTTGTCATCGCTGTCAGAGTATGTAAATTACATAAATGACTATAAAGAATTTTTAATTAAGAATGGATATTCTACAAGCAAAGTTCCAGAACTAGAAAGTTCGCTTTTGAATTTAAAAAATAAAGAGTTTCCTTATTTTTTGATTTTAAAAGCAGCTTATGAAGTTCATGATGCTTTGCATGAGTTTATATGGGAAAAGTTTGGCGAACCTCATCTCGACAGTTGTGGGTGTTGCTATTCTTATTATAACTTTTGTCCGAAAATAGATGAACAATCAATTGTTTGTGATTGTGAGGGAGAAAAATATCTTTTTTATAAAGATGTTCCCGATCATAAGCACAATGGAGATTGGACTTCTATTTGGTTGACAAAATCTGGTTATGATTTTGGTTTTGGTGCTATTTTGTTCAAAAATAAAGATTTGTATGAAAAATGTTTGAACGAAATAAGAAATTTTAACTTTGAAGTTTTCTCTAAAGAAAAAAAAGAAAGAGTAAAAAAAATGATTGAAACAAAAAATGCATTGCAAGTGTTCAAAAGTCGTTGGGGATTTCATCCAATTTCTAAAGAAGATTGCTTTAAACTAAAAAAACTAAGTATAGTTTATTTGAAATCTTTGAGGCTCGCTGCTGCTCATAGAAGATTAATGAGAAAGTTGCCTCATAACAGAAAACAGCAACTCCCAGAAAATCCTAGTCCATTGTTTTTCGAAAACAAAAATGGATATTGGATTGACAAAGGTGTTGGGAAGAGGATGTTTGATTTTTATAGAACTGCTAGAAAGCCGCAAGATATGGAAGACATTATTTTTAATGAAGAGTTTTCAAAAGAAAAAATATCTTCTTTGTTTGACTTAATTTGATTTAAATCTTTTGAACAAAGGTGTAAAATTTAAATTTTACACCTTTGTTTTTTTTAATTTCATCTAAAATTTAGTTTAAGAAAGACTAAAATATGAATGAAATTCCGTTAGTGTCGCCTGAAATTGGTGGGTCTCTTCAAGTTGAACTTGAAAGTAAAAAAGAAAAAGATTATATTAAAGATAAATTTAAAAAACTAGATGAAATTAATCCAATTGTTTCTTTTTTAATTAAAAATATGGCAAAATCATCTAAAGACAAAAAAATGGTAGCAATGTGTGGAATATTGGTTTACGGTATGATACAAAGCCAATGTGAGGCAAATATGATGAAAGATACTATTTCACTAGAATAAATCTTTACAACTTTTTAAAAAGCAGTACATTCAATGCAAGAATTCTTTGTGAAAATTTCTTTGTCTGGTCATTTTAAGGCTGAGTGTCTTGATGATTTAAATGAAGTGAAAAAATCGATTATAAACAAATTAGAATTGATTGATGGAATTGATTTAAATTCTTTTGAGATAGACGCTAAGGATAAAAAGTTGGTTATATGCGAATATCCAATTGAGAAGGTCTCAGAAAAATTTGATACTTTTCATAAAAACGCATCAAAAAGTATACCGATAGAAACTAAAGAAAAAATTTATTCAGTTAGGTTGAAAGCACAGAAATATAGAGTTTTCAAAGAAAATTTGCAATGTGTAGTTTGTGGATTGAAAGCATCAAAAGTTTTTTTGGAGATACATCCCCCTGATTCCCCTACTCTTAGTTTTTATGGAGTTCATAATAAAGAATTAGTTCTTTTTACGAAAGATCACATACACCCAAAGTCTCATGGAGGTAAAGATATATTTTCGAATTATCAAACAATGTGTTCTACTTGTAATTCTATTAAATCTAATTTCAATATAAATTTGCTTGATATAAAAAAGCTAAGAAATAAATTTGAAGAAAATTTAAAGAACTCAAAAGTTGGAATGAATCAAGAATTTTGCGAATTGAGAGAAAAACTTGCTAAACCTTTAAATTCCCAGGAAGTGAAAAATGAAAATAATTTTGATGTTAAAGTAATTTGTGATTTGCATGTATTTAAAAATGAAAAAGGACAATTAGAGGCAGATTACTTTTCTTTTGTAAAAGACAGCGTGGGATGTATAAAAAGAAACACATTTTTAAAGAGTTTAGTTGCTTTTAAAGAATCTAATGTTCAAAAGATAATGTGCCAACTTGGAAAAAATGAAAATGATTTTGTTATAATAAAAAGAGAGAACGTTTTATTACGAGGAAAGAAAATTCGAAAAAAGAATAGGAAAAGAAAAATTTCAAGAAGGACAAAAAAATGAATATTAAGTTGATAGAACTTAATGTAATGCAAGAGAGCCTTAGACATTGGGAAGATATCCAAGATATGTCTTATTTTGTCTCTAATGGAGGCAAATGGACTAAAGATTTTCTTGAGAATTATTCTTTGAAGATAAATTCTAAAAATTCTTCTTTAATTGTCATCTCTGTTTTTGAAGATGGAAAGAAATATATCCACGATGGATTACATCGTTGTGTAGCCACTTACTTAGGCGGTAGAGATTTTCTTTTCGAAGAAGAATATATCATTAAAGAATGGAAATATGAAGATTACATAGAATTTGCTCCAGAGAACGAGTGGTATACTCCTTTCGATCCAAGAACTCATTTAAGAATTGCAAATTTATTAGACTTTAAAGAAAAAGTTAAAAAATTATGTGAACAAAGTCAAAAAGATGCTTTGGATTGGATTAGTTCAAATTTTTTTGCATATAAGCATTTACGACAATTTTCCACTCTTGAAGAATTTATTTTCCACTTTAATGAAAAATTAAATGAAAAATGATGATAAATATTTAAGAAGGGAGATTTATGGAACAATGGGAAATAAATCTTAGAAATAAATTATCTGGCAAAAAAGAACAACCTGTTTACGTTCAAGAATTTTCTATGCCAAACGACAAGAGTAATATTTTGTTAATTGGTTTGATAATTCTTGGATTTGCAGTATTGTTTACTGCAAATTACAAGACAGGTTTTGTTACGAATTTTTTCAACAAAGAAGAAGTCAAAGAACAAATTTCTCAAGAAGAAGAAGAAGATTTAGTAGTTGAAGAATCAAATAATTTAGATGATTTAAAATCCGAGTTAGAAGCTCTTCAATCTAAAGTAAAATTCAACAACGAAAGAATTGTATTGATGGGATTGTTATTGAATGAAAACTTTTCTATCTTAAAGGGAGACAAGGATAAAGATGAATTTTTGTTCTTTGATAGAAAATGGAAACTAAAAGGTTGGCCTAAAAACATATCTTTGACAGACGAAGATAAAAAGTGGCTTGAAAAGTATATTTCAGAGAAAAATTAGTATATTTTATTTTTTGATGTTGTTTTTGTTTCTGGCGATGTCATTAAATTCATCATGCAATCTGCCAAATAATCTGCTGTAATCATGGCAATGTCATTATCTCTTCTTAGTTCATTAATTATTTCTATTTGCATAGATTGAACTTTCTCATCAAAAAACGCAAATCTAAATAGTTGATTCATGTTTTGATTAGACCAGCCACTCATTTGGCTTGTTCTCCCTCCTTCATATGTTGTAATCTTTTCTGCTTCTAAATATTTTATAAATAAATCTTTTCTCCAAGCATCACATGTAAATCTATTTGGGTTTCCTGCTCCATATCCAATTACTAAATCTAATGTATAATCTCCACAAATATCTCTATGTTTGTCGCTCATTCCATGAATATGAAAAATGTACATTTCTGCGTGTTTTTTTAATATTTTATTTTTATATCTTAAAATTGGGTCGAGAATTTCTTCTCTGACAACATCTTGTTGGCAATGCAAAAGATTATTACAGTCAGCTTTGTCTTTCAAAAAATCTACTTCTTCGCTTCTTCTCCAACCTCTGTTGATTACAGCATAAGCATTTATTTTGTTTGCTATAAATTCTGTTATAAGTGCTGTTCTTTCGTCGTCTTTGGGATGACCATGAGGAGCGATCAATAAAATTGGGATATTCCCTTCAATTATGCTAGTTCTTTCCATGTTTTCTCCTGTTTCATCATACCTGTTTAAATTTAGATTTCAACTTAAAATTCAACAAAAAAATAATCTAACAGTCTATATATTAATTACCTGTTTCAACATTTACAAAAGATGGTAATGAGTAAAAAGATTATAATTGATTTATCGAAAAAAAGCGAAAAAGATATACAGAGGTTTCTCGGTTTATTTTTTGGTTTGAAAAAAATATTAGACAAAAAAGGATTAAAACTTCAAATCAAAGAATTTTCCTCGAAATGATTTTACAAATCTAGTTTCAACACTATAATTCACTAGAAGCATTCAATGCCATTAAAATTTTAATGGCATTTTTATTTTTTTATGCCTTTCGGTTTTTTTCGAACCAAATTCATAGATCAAAGCTCTTTGTTTTCGTCCCACTTCGGGATTCCAAGGAAGAAGTCAAACGGAGCAATTGATATGAAAATTGTAGTTCCATGTGTGTTGATGACTGAAGAACAAAAGTCCTTTGCGAAAGAAACACTCATTTGTGGCGTCAAACTTCTGAAGAAGTGGCACTCACACTGTGAATCAAATGGATACAAAGGCAATTACAAGGTTTTTCGTGTCACTCTTATGAACAAAGAACAAGAGATCAGAGAAATCATTTCTGCTTGTCGAAGAGTCGAGTTTGCTTCTGATGTAAAAACTATAAACAAGATTAAGCAAAAGCATGAAATTTTAGACAATAGAACCGTTGAAGAGGCATATCTCCAGCAGTTCTCTGGTTTGGCTAAAAAGTTTGTTTTCAAAGTGACTCACGAGAACAACGAAGATCATCTTCAGGACATGTATCTCAAGATTATTGAGACTATTTATTATTATGATCGTCCTGAAATTGAAATGTCTACTTTTCTTGGAAATGTCATTAAAAACAAAATGATTGATTTGTTGAGCGAAGCATCAGGAATCAGTCCTTTGACTGCAAATGATCGTAAACTTTTGGTTCGTTACGAGAAAGAAAAGTATTCTGGGAGCAATTTTCAAGAAATTGTAGATTCTTTAGGATTGTCCTCAGAAGATGTGACTAATCTTCGTCTTATTCTTACAAAAGTTTACTCAGAAGGAAATATTGTTGGGGAAAACTTGAATTCTGATAAAGTCAATAATGATTACACTGGATATCGTCATGGAGTTTCTTTGGAAAAGACAGAATCTGAAGTTCTCTCAGAAGAAGAGCATGTAGCTAAGATTATCCGAAATGCTGGTTTGAATAAAATGGAGAAAGAAGTTTTCGAAGCAGCAATGAACCCTTTCGTAGGCTGGCAGACAGTTTTTGCTGAATCTCATTTAAATCCTCGTACTGGTCAGCCTTACACAAAGACGAGAATTACACAACTTTTGCAAAGTGCAAGAGACAAAGTTCGAGAAACAATGGAAAAAGAAGTTGCGGCATGAAGATTCCTTATTGTGATGGCAGATTGATTGCTTTTGGAGATATTCACGGACATTTAGGATGTCTTCAAAAGATTCTAGATTCTGTAGTCCCTCAGAAAGACGACATCTTAGTTTTTCTGGGGGACTATATTGATCGTGGACCTGATTCAAAGGGAGTCATCGATAAACTTATTGATTTATCAAAAGAGTTTAATATTGTAACTATTGCTGGAAATCATGAAGAAATGATGTTGGGTGCAATTAAGGGAACAAATTCTGACTTGAAATTTTGGTGTAAATTTGGTGGCAAAGAAGCTCTTGATTCGTATAAAACAACCGACGTAAATAAAATCCCTTTCGAACATATTGACTTTATTGAAAATTGTTTAGATTACGCAGAGAGTGATGATTTTATCTTTGTTCATGCAAAATGTGATCCAAAAATTCCTTTAGAATCAAACGACCCTTATGTCTTGAGATGGGAAAATTTAAAAATAAATGATCCTCCTCATATTAGTGGAAAGAAGATAGTTTGTGGACATTCCTGTCAGAATACCATTTTGAATTTGGATCATTTGATTTGCATCGATACTGGATGTGGGGTTGCCAAAACTGGTAGATTAACCGCTGTAGACTTGAAATCTGGGACGGTTTGGCAGGCTGGACCTAATTACAAAAAAGCCACAGTTAAATCTTTGAAAGATTTTTAAATGAGAAAAAGGCTAGTTATAATCCAAAAATTAGCCAAGTATGATGAAGAGATTGTTTTGTTTTGGGCTATCGGTTATTTCAAAACAAAAGGATCAAGGAGACAATCTTTTGTTCACTTGGATGGAGGGCTTACTCAAAGTAAAGCTCTTTTGAAAAGAGATCAAATGATTGACAAAAACAAAGATTATTACAAATGAGGATTTAAAATGAAATTCTGGAGATTCGCACAAATTTATATCGTAGTTCTTTCTTTTATGATTTCTTTTCAAATAACGAAAACATTTTTGCCTTTTAATATTTTTATTTTGTTCACAGTGCTTTTTTCTTTAATCATAAAAAGAATGTTTGATCTAGTTTCTTTAGTTAAATTTCGGCATTCTCTTCTTGAAAAAGACTTGACACATTTAATAAAAAAAGATGTTTTTGAACAAAAGAAAAAAGAAGATTCTATTTTTTCTCATATAGAAGAATTCGAAAAACACTGTTCTTATATTTATGA
>RXKI01000052.1:0-10050 GCA_003962895.1 Neisseriaceae bacterium | reverse complement strand
TACAGATACGGTTTGATATGTGGAACTTCCTTGATGTTTTTCAACTTATTTCTCTTTAATCATTTTTTTCTTTCTGTGATATTTTTGGCAACAGTTTTACTTGAATTCAAGATTTATCATGATGCCAGAATTCATGCATGTTTGCTTTCTGAAGATTTGGAAGATATTAAGGGAAATGATGAACATAACAAAGATTAAATATTCTATATCAAATAGATTTCTGAGCGTCTTATCGCAAGGGATATTGCCTTGGAAACTAGATGCTCCTATTAATGTTGTCACAAGAAAGAAGTATAATGCAATAAATTTTTTAAACCTTTCTTGCATTACTTTTCAAAATGGATATAAAAGTAATTTATGGGGAACTTACGATCAATGGCATAAAATAGGAATGCAAGTAGAAAAAAGACCTGAAGAAGCAAAAACATGGTCTGCTGATGTCCTTGTTTGGGAGAATCAAAGATATAAAAAACACGCCGTTTTCAATACAAATCAAGTCTTCGGAAAAGATTTAATTAAATATCTTTCTTTTAAAACTGAATTAAATGAAGATTATTCTTGTCTTGATTCAATCATCGCTAACGCAGAAGTTGATATAGAAGAATCTAAAGACTTAAAGGAACAGGCTTTTCTTTTTTACAAAGAAAATAAAATAAAAATTCCTAACAAAGAATCTTTTTCAAACAAAAGACAATACTACTCAACAATTATGCATGAGTTTATTCACTGGTCTGAGAGTAAACTTAATTGGGTTGGCGAAGAACACGAGAACGAACTTATTGCAGAGATGGCAGTTGGATTTATAGAGTCTGAATTGAATTTAAAAAAATGCGAGGACTCTTCCAATGCTTTGTTTTATCTAAATGACTGGAAAAAGAGCATTGAAGAAAACCCAGATTTTTTGTTCAAAGCAGCTTCTCAAGCAAACAAAGCCGCTAATTTTGTTTTGTCTTTACAAAATCAAGACAAATAGTATATTTCAAAGCCACTTGGAAACTTAGCATCAAAAGGAAGTTCAAATGAATAATATCATCGAAGAAATCAAAAATGCAAAAGAAAATTATGTCAAAGAAGCTGGCAAGGATATTGATATCCCGCCTGTAGTTTTTATTGAAAAGGGAGGCAAGTTATTGGCTTCTATCGTAGCTCCTGAAGTAGATAAAGTTAAAGGTCTGAATATTGTTGCTTTGTCTAAGATTGGATTTGATCCAGATTGTATTACTTTAGCTTTTGATGCCAAAATTTATTGTTCAAGTAAAATTGAACAATTTGAACAATCTTCAGAAGAAGACAAAATTAAATTTCAAGAAGAGGTTTCAAATAAGTTTCCAAAAGGACTCTCTGACCCAAACATCTCTGAAGAAGATAAAAAGTTAATTAAGGACTGTCTGTTTACTTGCAAAGTAGATAGGCAAGGAGAAATTGAAGTTGATATGGTTGTTTATGAATATAAAAACGGAAATTTGAGTTGGGTTGAATCTGATAAAAATATGGATATGTTTAAAAAACTGGAAGGTTTCATTCCAGACTCCATGAAAGGGATTATGACTCAAGTTGATTTTTTGACAAAGATTGTACCTGCTCTAAAGGGGGTCCAAGAAAAAATCAATTCAGGAAGTGAAAAAGATAGGTTTATTGCAGCAAGAGCAATTATGTCTGTGTGTGTATCTCAAGGCTGTAAAGTTTCGGATTACTACAGCAAAGAACACCCAGAGTGGATTGACTTTGAAGGAAGAACTAAAGACTTTTTAGAAAAATTTGTTTCAAAATTCTTTCCAAAAGAAGCATTGGATTGTTTTTCGAAAGTCGTTAAAGACTTCCCTGTAGATTCGATTGAGTCTGAAATTTGCAAAATTTTGAGAAAGAATCCTTATTGGAGTCCTCAAAATTTAAGAAACGAAGAATCTTACGTTCAGTTTGCCAAAATTTTCAAAGAAGTTTGTTGCGATCCATCTGTCACAGATGTTTCCGCTATGGCTGCTGTACTCGGAGAAAAAGGGTTCAAACGAGTCAGAGTATGGAACGGCGACCAAAGCGAATACTTTGGAGAAGGAACCATCAACGGAGAAGTTGAGGTTTATTTCTGCAAGATGCCAGACGGAGAAATTCTTTCTGAGAGTAATCCTGAAGTTCCTATGAAAAATATTCCAGAAGGTGGGAAGCTGGTAAAATTAATGAATCCCAAAATCATTCTGGATGATGGAAAAGTTGTTTATGGATGTCAAACTTGGTGGGAAGAAATCTAATGTTTAAATTCTTGGACAAACAAGATGTTTCTTATATGGATCAAATTTTATTTGATGAAAATGGTTTGATCCGTGTTTTGCCCTCTGCTGATTTGTTGAGATTGCCCCAAGAACACATTATGATTTGGGGCAATCTCAATGGAATTTATACTTTCCCAACAAAAGAACTTATTGATTGGCTCAAAGAAAAAATAGACCCAAAAGATACTATTGAAATTTGTTCTGGCAATGGTGCCATCGGTCGGGCTTTAAACGTAACTTCTACAGATTGAGAACTATTTTTTAAGAGAACTTGAAGTCTCTATCGCCATCAACAATTTGAAATTTGGAGATTAAATGTTTGAATTAATTGCTTTTGGAACAAACGCTTCTTATGTAATTTTAGGAAGCGGATTGTTTTTTTTGATTTTTATGGCAAGATTTGAAAGATATGCTGCTGCTCTTTTTTGTTTGTTTTGTGTTTTATTTCTTGTTTTTTCTTTAGAGGGATTTAAAAACGCTTTTTTGTATATTGTAAATAATCCATTTTTTTCAATTTCCTTTTTCCTTGCTTATTGTTTAATTGGGGCAATTTATACTGTTTCTCCAATTTTTGGGAAATGGTATAATTTTGTTTTTTATGTCAGAGAGAAAAACAGAGAAGAAAAGAAAAGATGGCTTCAGTCTCAGCAATATAAAATTGAAGATTTAAAGAAAAACATTGCCGCACACAGAAACAATATATCATCTACAACAGATGCTATTAGGAAAGATTATTTTGGGGAACTTGTAAAAAAAGATGAACATCTACTTCAAATTTTGAATGAGTCAAAAGGAACAATGACGCCAGAGTTGTTTGTCTTGTGGCAAGAAAAAGAGAAAGAAATTTTTGTAAGAGATTTTGTTTTAAATGAAAGAATCTCGATAAGAAAACCAGAACCAGAAGAATATAAATCTAGAATTGTTGGTTGGATTGCATATTGGCCAATTCATTTGCTTTTTTCTTTAATTAACGATCCTTTCAAAGCTATTGGAAAATTTATCTATAGAACTTTCTACACAAAGTTGAAAAACATCTCGGACGCTATGTGGGACAAAGATTAAATGGAATTTTGGGCATTTAAAAAATGGACAAAAGCTAATTTGAAACCCAAATTTTGGCTTTTAAGAAAGTTGATTTGTTTCAAAAAAGGGCATAAATGGAAACTATTCTTGTATGGCGGGAATATTGAGTTAAATGATTGTATTTTTTGTGAAAGATGCATGAAGACGAAGAGCAAGGAAACCTTTCACAAAGTGGAAGAAATGCACATTTACTAACTGTGGTTTTGCAGTAAAATAGGTGCTGTTAAAAAAAAGGAGATTGAAATGGCGATTAAGTTCTCAGACGGTACAGAAGTAAACGCTCAAGATTGGCATCGAATGATGTCTCTTATTATTGAAAATGCAAAGCAAAGCAAAGAGGGGAAAAACGTTGCAACGCCAACAGAAATCTCTCAGGGTGGTGTTACGGTCAAATTAGATGGTCTTGTTGCCAAGAATAAAAAGAACCTCCCCGAACACTCCAAATATATTGAAGCTCCCTACAAAGAATGGAAAATTCGAGTTTGGAGAATCAAGAAAGATAGAGTTTATGGAATCAATTTCTTCAAAGGCGAAGACATAAGATACACAGAGATTAGTTTTGAAGATGTGAATGATGAAAATGGAGCTATTAAGTATGTAAAAAGTTATATCGATGATAATTTTTAATTAGGAGTTGTTTCTTTTCCCGCACAATTTTAATAAAAGGGATTAAAATGAAAAAAGTTCCAAATTGGATTTTTTCTTTAAAGAAACAAATACTTAAAAGTTGGGAACATCATTCTTTATGCGAAAGCGTAAGTTTTGTTACTAATTGGGACAAAAAGCATTCTTGCTGGAGTATAGAAACAGAACCAGTTCTGCAAGAAATAATTGGTGGCAAAGAAGATGGAGAAAAAGTTTGGTCTGGTTTTATTTTTGATTTTTCAAAATTCAGCAGTTCTGAAGATGTTTCTATAAGCAAATGTTTTGTTAAATCTGCTATTGCAAGTTTTCAGGACGATCTTTGTATTGAGCAAGAAGAGTTTTCTCCTTGTTTTATGATAAAAGGTAAGTTTAAAGAAAATAAATTCTTGTTGTCAATTTTGTTAGAACCATCAGAAAATTCTGAGATAAAGGAATCTGTTAATTATGAAAATGAAATTATAAAAAGAAGAGATTAATGCAAAAAGAAGATTTTGAAAAAATAGGAGCTAAAGTATTTATCCCTGTTGAGAAACAAGGGCAATGGTTTTTTGATTATAAAAATCAGACTTATAATCTTGCCCCAGCACAAATCATGGATTTGGTCTTAAGCCCATTAATTCTTGGTGTAGACAAAGTTTTGACAACTTTAAAAGAAAAAAAGGAATTAAAAAACATAATTGTAGGCTATTCTGAGAATTACATTCCAAAAGCAGATTTGAAATTTAATTTCAAAGAAATTTCAAATAATGGGTGTATTTATTCTATTGAAGAATTAAACTTTAAAGGATTTTACCCAGGTCAAGGAGTTTGGGTTTGTAATTACGTTAATCTTTTTTTTAACTCTCCTCCCCGTTCACTTTACATCAAAATTGAAGAAAACATTTCTCTTTGAAAGAAAAAAATGAAAGATTTTTCTGAAAGGTTTCAAGTTTCTATTTGTGGTTTGTCTCAAATTGACTTTTATGTGAATGAGAATTCTGTTAGAATGCTCATTGATTCCTTTCGTTCTGCTGAGGCGATTAAGAATGTAAATTCTGTTTCTATTTTTAGAGAAATTTTAAAAGGTGAGAAATATGAAAATAAATTTATATCTATTTCTCTAAGAAAAGAACTTTTGCCCAAAAAGCCAGTCGAAAAGAAGCCAGTCTCAAAACAACCAAAAATTTAGAAAGAAAAAAATGTCTCAATTATCATTTTTATTTCAAGAAAAAGATGGAACAATTAACATCTCTTATCAAGAGAATGTAAAAGATGTTTCTCCTTCTGTCAAAGAAATTGGAGAAGTCATTTTAAATCTTGTAAAAGAAGTTCAAGAAAATGGCTATCTGAATTACTCAGGTAGTGGTATTTTTGCCCAAGCGACTAAAAAACATTTAGAAGATAACTTAAAAGAACATAAATGTTGTGGCGGAAAATGCAAGAAGCAGTTAAGTGAAGAAGAATTGAAAACTACAGCAGATGTTCTATCAAACAAAGTAATTGAACAAGCATCTAAAAAATTCAAATGCAACAAAGAGAATTGCTGTTCTAAAGTAGAGGAACAAAAGGATTCTTTTGTTTCGATAGAAATTGATCTGGTAGAGGGAGAAATCTCAGTTGGAATTAGATCAAATCCAGCAATCGATATTCAAAACCCAATGACAGAGGCTCAAACAATGGCTCTTATGCTTATAGACAATTTGTCTAAAACGTATAACATTTGCTAAAAAGAAAGAGGGGGACCATATGATCCCCCTCTTTCGCTTTTTGTGTTCCCATTAGGTTCAATAATATTTATTGTTTACTCTCTAATTTTCGCAAGTACAATTCAATTCATCTTTGGAGGAATTTTAAATGTTGTTTGAAAAAATTGGATTTGAATCAAGCGAAGAATATATTAAACCTACACATTTTACCGATTTTAAAGAAAAATTTGAACTTTCTTGTCCTTGTTGCAAACACAAACTAAATGGGATGGAAGTTGCGTCAGAGATAGAGAATGATACCGCTAGACCAGAAGAAGGGTCTGTAGTGATTTGTTTTAAATGTAATGCTCTTTTGATTTTTCATATTAAAGATTCTAAGTCTTATTTGGCGGAGCCTACGAAAGAAGAATTTGAAGAAATCCAGCAAGATAAGGAATTATTCGATTTAATTAAAAATACATCTAATCTTTTAAATTTAGCAAAGAATAAAAATGCCTAATTTAGAAATTCCAAAAAAGTTAAAAGTTTCTTTTTTTAAAGAAATCTTTCTATGTGTTTTGTTTACCTTTTCTTCTTTTGAACTATTTGGCTTTGGATATGAATTTTTCATTTTAAATTTCTGTTTTTATTTGTTCTTTTTTATAGTATCTTATTTCGACTATAAAGAAGTCAAAAAAATAAACACTTCTATAGACATTTTAGACAGGATGCAAAAAATACTTCTGATTCCAAGATATGAAGAAACAGATAGTTCGGTGATTGTCCGAGATATTGTGTCTAATAAAAAAATTTTGGATGAAATCAAAGAACAAAGAAAACAAGGAAAAAAATGAGCAAAAAAGAATTGTTTTTAAAAAGCTGCAATCTTCTTTTTCCTTATTTATCTAAAAAAGAAAATATCGATTTGACAATGATGGAAAAAGATTTATTGGAATCTATGAATGGGTTTAAATCGATAATTGAAAAATTTCCAAAGAGTGGACTTACCGCAGATTGCCATTGGATGATTGGGAAGATTTTTGATTTAAAAAACAACAATGAAGAATCTTACAATAGTTTTATTTTGGCTAAAAACATTTATGCTAAATTGTTTATTGCCAAAAAAATATCTTCAAGAGTGTTTTCAGACTCCATGAGAGAAATTTCTTTACAATGTTTAAAAACTAAAAGATACGATGAAGCTGTTTATTTTGCGAATACTGCATTGGAGTTTTCTCCAAAAGATTACACCTTGCTTTCTAATCTCTCTGTGACTAAGCTGTTTCAGGGACGATTGGATGAAGCTAAAAAAATAGCAATAAAATGTCAAAAGAAATTCCCCGAAGACTTTCCATCAAAAACCGTTTTGTTTGCAGTCAAGCAAATAAAAAACAAAGTTTGTGACGTTCCAAAAACTTTTAAAGATTTTGGAAACCTAATTGAAAATGGAGATTTGAAAAATGATTAACAATGATTTTCTCACCAAGTTTTCACAAAGAATTTTCAATCATTTAAATGATAATGAAAATATCTTCATTTCTCCGCAGAATATCATGACAGCAATGTCTTTGGTTCTTTTTGGAGCTAAAAGGGAGACAAGAAAAATTCTTTCCGAGTTTCTTGGAATCGATGACAACAGTAAAATAGAAGAATTCCAAAAATCTATTTTAAATGATGAAGTTTTTCAATCACTAGCAGCAGCTTGGTTTAGAGATAATCTTGTTTTCGAAAATTCTTACTTAGATTTTTTGAAAAGAATTGAATGTAAATCTGAAACGTTAGACTTCTCAGATCAAAAATCAAAAGATTTAATTAATGAATGGGTAGAGAAAGCAACCAATGGAAATATTAAAGATTTAATTAAATCAACAAATGAAAATACTGCTCTTGTTTTAACTTCTGTCTGTAATTTCATCGGCAAATGGAATCATGCCTTTGATAAGAAGAAAACAAAGAATAGTAAATTTGAATTGAGCAATGGGAAGACAATTGAAACTCCCATGATGAATATGAAAGAGGAGTTCCTTTATGCAGAAACAGATGAATATCAAATGATTTCTTTGTATTATCAGAGTGGATATTACATGAGAATTTATCTTCCAAAAGAATCTAAAAATAGTTTTGATTTAGAAGAACTTGACAACCACTTTGCAAAAAAGGCAGAAGAGACAAAGGTTGATTTGAGTCTTCCTAAATTTAAAATGTCTAAAGAATATGATTTAAAAGAGAAGTTTGCTGAAATGGGTCTTGGAAACATATTTTCAAATAAAGCTGATTTCTCGGGAATTAGCAAAGATTTGTTTGTATCTGACATAGTTCACAAAACTTTCGTTGAATGCGAAGAAAAAGGCACTGTAGCTTCTGCTGCTACTGGAGTGTCTATGGCTCTCAGATGTTGTGTTAGAATGCCAAAAGAAGTTGTTTTCAAAGCAGATCATCCTTTTATATTCACCATTAACAAAAATAATCAAATTTTGTTTTTGGGAAAAGTTGAAAATCCCAATGATTAAATACATAGAGGGAGATTTGTTTGAAGGGATTAAGCAACATTCGTGTTGCTTAATCCCTCACATTACAAACAATGTTCATGCTTGGGGTCTTGGATTTGTACTCCCTTTGAGTAAACATTTCCCCCAAGCACGAACCGCCTTCTTTTCTTTAAGAAGCCCAGAATTAGGTGCGGTCCAATTTGTTGAGTGTGGGAAATATATTATTTGCAATATGTTTGCACAAAATGGAATAAGAAGCAAAGAAAATCCCAAACCAATAGATTATAAAAGTTTAGAAAGATGCATGGAAGAAATTAGATTGAAAAATAAATCTAAAGTCATTTCCGCTCCTATGTTTGGGTCTGGTCTTGCTGGCGGGGAATGGAGTGTAATCGAAAGTTTGATTGAAAAATGGTGGGGAGATTTTGATGTAGAAATTTACTTTTTTGAAAAATCACTTCCTAGAGGATATTCAAAAAAAGAAGTAAACTCAGAAGTGAAAATTTGTAGAGATTAAAAATGTACTTTTGTCTTGATGAAGACGGGAATGTTTTAGAATGTGATATGCGTCAATGGGGACTTTGTTTTTCTAGGCAAGACAGATCAATTGCATTTACAAAAATAAGTAAAAAAGTTTATTTGTCTACTGTTTTTTTAGGGTTGGACCATTCTTTTGGAAGCATGCGTCCTGTGTTGTTTGAATCCATGCTTTTTGGAAAAAAAGAAGGAGAACTCCAACTCAGATATTGCACTAGAGAAGAAGCGTTAAAAGGTCATTTGAAAATTTTGTTGTATTACAAAGTTCCTTTGAAAAAAATATTTTCTTTAGAATCTTTCCGAGGCAACTCCAGATTTCATGTGCAAAGTTTGAAATTTTTCAAACAAATGATTAAAGACAAAGATTTTTTAGAAGAACTCAAAAACTTTGAACCATAATCGAATCGGAACGCTCTTTGTTTTTGAAGCGAAATTTAGGAGACAAGAATGACAGTTTACAGAACTGAAACAAGTCAAAATGGTCTTAAATTTTCTCTTTATTCTAAAACTACAAGCCGTATAAGGTCAATCCGCAGAGCTAGAGACTTAGCAGGCTCTACTCCTGCGGTTAGAGTGATAACAGCCAAAGGCAGCATTATTTACCAGATTTCTAAAAACCCTAAATAGAGGGCAAAAATGCAAAAAGGAACTTCCGAAAAGGTATCTGAGATTTTGTGTGATTGTCTTGGTTTGAATTCTATTGATATGAATTCTAATCTAGATCATTTGGGTACAGAATCCATTGATTATATGGATTTGAATTTTAGATTAGAGAAGGTTTTCCAAAAGAAAATTGAGATTTCATATAAAACAGGACAAGATATTGTCGACTTTTTGGAAAAGAATTGATTTTACGATCAAAATAAAACAAGTACAATAACAGTGTTGTTTTAAGATGGACTTTCTTCGTGTCTTTCTTAAATTACAAATTACGAAGAGATAAAGGAAAAAGCTATGAAGTCTTCAAATGTTTGTGTTTATGCGAAGAATTGGGTTGCTTCTTTTCAGAAAAAGCTCAAGGAAAAGTATGGAGACAGTGTTACTGTATTCATCTCTCACAATCGCATGTTTTACTTCCAAGGCAGTTCTTTTTGCATGTCAAAGTCTAAGTTTATGAAGATGGCGACTCCCATCAATCCTGAAACAAAGATTGAAGACACTATCGATCAGTGTGGAGGTTACACTAGCGTAGCTGTTTTGGTTGGTGAAAACAGATATACTGCAAAGTTTAATTTCGGCAGGAATGAAAATTTCTGCCGCTCTTTTGGCTCAATGGTTGCTATTCGCAAGGCTATGAGCAAAATGAGCGAGGATGGCGAGAATTTCGTCAAGTCGATTCGATAGTATTTAGTCCCAAATAAGGTG
>RXKI01000137.1:993-3759 GCA_003962895.1 Neisseriaceae bacterium | reverse complement strand
TTAAAAAACTCACTATTTTATACAAGGGTTGCTTTCAAAGCTAAGTTACTAGCATGAATGCGGGATTTATCGATAGCTTTAATCATGGTTCTCTCCTTTTTTTATTTTATTTATTCACCAAAGATTCGAAACATTAAATGACTCAAAAATCACTTAAAAAAACTCACTATTTTATACAAGGGTTGCTTTCAAAGCTAAGTTGCTAGCATGAATGCGGGATTTATCAATAGCTTTAATCATGGTTCTCTCCTTTTTTATTTTATTTATTCAAGGACCCGAAACACTTTTCATGGCCCCTTATGGAAATATCAATAACATATTTTTTCGAAAAATTTAAGAAAAATTTTCATCATATTTTCAAAAAGTTAAAAAACTATTAATTTGAAAGAATTTCAAAAAAACGTTTTTGAATTTTAGTAAGAACTACATCCGAACGGAAAACATAATAGAGGTCTATAGCTGGCCCCTTTTCTTCAGGAAGGATTTTTTCAAGATTAGAGCCTTCCAAATATTCAAATTCATCCATCATAGGAATAATACCTAAGCTTTGGCATCCTGCTTCGAAAAGAAGTATACCTGAGTTAACACTCAAATAACTCTCTCGCAAGCTATGATCAGGTAAATTTCTTTTTAAATGCCAATCAATATTTCCTAAGTTTCCTTCATAATCAGAGTAAAAACTAATTATTTGGTGGTTAGATAAATCATCAATTGTTTGGGGTTTCCCATTTTTTTTGATATAGTCCCTTGAGGCATAGAGGGACAAATGAATTGTTCTAAGTTTTTTTTGAGAAAGTCCTGGAGTGTTTTGCTTGTGTAAAACGCCTACATCTGCTTTAGAAGCCTCAAAATCAATGTCCATATTCGTTGTAATAATTGCGACACGTAAATCAGGAAACTCCTCACATAAGATTTTAACTTTTCGAATAAGCCATACCCCTATAACACCCGTGGTCGTTAAAATCCGCAGACGCAGAGGCTGAGCTTTTGGCGCTAGAATTTCAGCAGCTCTATTTTCAAGGTTAGGTATTGTATTTTGGGCAACTTTAAAAAGCTCTTCACCTTTTTCAGTAAGCTCAATTCTCTTACGCTTTCGAGTAAAAAGCTTCACATTATAAGTTTCCTCCAAGTCAGTGAGATGCTTGCTTAAAGTGGTGTGGTTTTTTTCTAAAACAGCAGCAGCTTTTAAAAGAGATCCTTCTTTAATTACATAGTAAAAAGACCTTAGTTTTTCAATATCAATCATATTTTTTTCTTAACCTTAGTCCCATTGCCAATAGAGGTGCATAAAAACCTTGAGCGAATATAACGCCTAATATAATCATAAGACCAGAGGCAATCTGAAAAAGAGATAACTTTTCACCCAAAAACAGGATAGAGGGAATGCTTACAAAAATAGGTACAAGTAGCATAAACGGCGTCGTTGCAGCAATAGAAACTCTTTGCAAGAGAGTTAACCATAAATAAGTCGCCCAGATTATTGAAAATAAAGAGGTGACTATTAAACAAACAAACACAGTTGGGGAGATATGAATGATATTTTCAAAGGTCGTCTGTGGACCTTCAGCAATAAAGCAGGCTAATAATAAAGGCCCAGTAGAAGCTGCAGAAAGCCAAACAACATCAGCTAAATTCTTTCCAAGCTGATATTTTTTTGAAAGGACAACGCCAATTCCCAAAAAGAGACCTGATGCTAATAGAAAGAGCACTCCAAGGAGCGGTGCTTCCATAGCTGTAGAGGAAGCTTTCATAAAATAAATACCTATAAAAGAAATAAGTATGCCAATAAGTTGATACCAGGTTGGTTTTTCCTTCAAGAAGAAAACTCCACAAAGAATGATAAAGAACACTTGTGTTTGAAGAAAAAAAGACGTCATACCTGCCCCTAGACTAGATTGAAGCCCTACACCTAAGAAAAAGGGATATATGGCAAAAAGAAAAAAACCACAGAGGCAGTATTGCAGGAAATTATTTTGAGGCTTGGGAAAAAAGAAAATAAAGGGGAGAACCATAGCTACCCTCAGAAAATTCCATGTAAAAATGGAATACTGAGCAAGAGCTATCTTCTGGGCAATAATGGCTCCTGACCATAAAATTGTCACCCAAAGAGCAACACAAATGTCCCTGCTTATCATTTGCTTATCTTTCTTTTTATTCTTTCCCAAAAACAAACTTAACTATATTCATTCAACTTGGAATTCGTCAACAACATTCAGTTATCTGCTATATTTTTTCAAAAACTTAAGTTTTTTTCAACAAAAAACTTTTTTTGAAAAAATTGCTTGACTTTATCATTTTAAAAGCATATTATGAAAATTAATAATGGTAATAAAATACTTTAGTCTCTGTTTTTATTTTTCTTGGTTTTTTGTTTTTATATTTTATAGATTAGTAAAATTGACATGTTGATAAAATTTTAAATTAATCAATATGCAAGTTAAGGTTAACTAACTGGAGCAAAAAATGATTGAGACAACTTTACGCCTCCCTTCACTACCCTCTCAATCGGTGCTGCAGTTTTTTAGCATTTTCACTGAAACGTTTTATTGTTTAGTACGGTGGTTAAATTTTAGTTTTGGGAGTCCCGTTTCCGTGAATTTACGAAGCAATTTTATTGCTTCATTTTTAGCATCCCAACCTCTAAACGGAGGAAGTCATTTGACTTTCTCCGTTTTTTACAAAGGTTTTATATAAGTTATGGAAATTAAAATACAAAATGAAAATTATGCTTTTTCTCGCCTTCTCCCATTAAACGAAGAATATATA
>RXKI01000137.1:0-929 GCA_003962895.1 Neisseriaceae bacterium | reverse complement strand
CAGAACCTCTCCACAAAGATTTGCTGAATTCTTATGAGGACGACACACATTACAACATTTCCCAAATTGAAGACCCGCTCTGGCAAAAAATTTGTCTAGAACTCTTAAACATTTTAGGACCTATTGCTTTTGGAGACCTATGGGAAATTAATCTAACTTCTGTTTCTTCGGACGGCAAAAAAGTTTACCTTTCATGCCCCTCTGAAACAACAGCAAGAAGAATCGAAACTTATCACTTTGTAATTATTGATGTCTTAAGAAAGTTTTACCCTGCTCTCACCCTTATAGAATCAGAAATCCTCTCTAAAGGATGAAAGCAAAATAATTTGTTAAAAAAACTAGGCAGCAGCTCTTTTATGGCCCTTTGGATGGGTTCCTAGACCAATATCTTTTGCTATGCTACTGCGACGTTTTGCATAGTTAGGAGCTACCATTGGATAACTTGTTGGAAGATTCCAACGTTCCCTATATTGTTCAGGAGTCATATTGTAAGCTGTTTTCAAGTGACGCTTTAACATTTTTAATTTACGTCCATCTTCAAGACAAACGATATAGTCTGGATGGATAGAATCCTCAACAGAAACTGCGGGTTCGGAACGTGAGGAAAGCAAATATGATTTCCCCGAAGATAGAGCCCCTAAACTCCTATGAATCATTTGGACAAAGGCTGGAATTTCCGTTGATTCCATGGGGTTTCTTGAAACGTATGCTGCAACAACTTCTGCAACCAGTGATGTTAAATCAATAGATTCATTTCTTTCAGTCATTTTACAATTCCTCTTTTGTAATTAGAACTCTATATTACACGACGCCCATTCGATCAAGTACTTTATTTTAAAAGATAAAAATTACTGAAAAAAACTCTAGATAGTGTAGTCACGAGATATTAGCCCACAAAGCAATGCATCGAATGTGAACTGCAGCAAGGA
>RXKI01000128.1:10337-21007 GCA_003962895.1 Neisseriaceae bacterium | reverse complement strand
TTTAGTACACGAACACCATATTCAACACACCCTTGATTTAAGATATATTGATTGCCAATATTACGCACAATGAAGAAATTATTTTCAGGACTATAAGTAAATGAAGTACTGTGAGCACGAGAGTCGCAACACATTACTAAAGTACAAATTGGATTTTGTGCTTTGGCGAATTGCTTGATATTATCTTCGTTAGTTTCACTATATGTTTCGTTAGTGCGTTTAATTGCTTTTAGTAATTTTACAACACCATCATTATTTAAAATTAATTCCATTTAAGCTACCTCATACGTTATATTAGTTGACTAATTTAGTAGTGCATTTTAACATTTATCTATAAAGAGCGTCAATTTACGTGGCTTTACTCGAATATATAGCCGATAAATTTGTACTGTTTCAAAAATCAAAAATTCTTGAAGAGCTAATATCCATAATGCGTTGCAGCATGGTTAGTTATTTACATAAAAATCAATTTTGTTATACTAACGGAGTTGTTTTAAAATTTAAATATTATGGGGTTAGCTATGAGTAATGAATTGGAGCAATTGCAGGTCAAAGAGTGGAAAGACTCGGTTGATAATGTTGTTGAATATGAGTCGGCTGATAAAGCTGCGTATTTGTTAAAAGTTGCAGTAAAACACTTAGAAGATAAGACTGGTGTAGTTTTACAACAAAATTTAAATACTGAATATGTAAATACAATTCCTACAGTTCGTCAAGCGGTTTACCCAGGCGATAAAGATATTGAAAAACGTATTTCTGCGTATATTCGTTGGAATGCCGCTGCTATCGTTTTAAGAGCAAATAAAGTTAGTAGCGAGCTAGGTGGACACATTTCCTCTTACGCTGGTTCTGCTTATTTATACGAAGTTGGTTTCAATCATTTCTGGAAAGCTCCAAGTGGTAACCAACACGGTGATATGATTTTCTTCCAAGGACATGCTTCTCCTGGTATTTATGCGCGTAGCTTTGTTGAAGGTCGTTTTACTGAAGAGCGTGTATTAAACTTCCGTCAAGAGTCAGCTAAAGCTGGTTTATCGTCATACCCACACCCATGGTTGATGCCTGATTACTGGCAGTTCCCAACTGTATCAATGGGTCTTGGTCCATTAATGGCAATTTACCAAGCTCGTTTTATGCATTATATTGATGATCGTGGTATTGCAAATACACATGGTCGTAAAGTTTGGTGTTTTATTGGTGATGGTGAAACATCTGAGCCAGAAACATTAGGTAATTTACATATTGCTGGTCGTGAAGGGTTAGATAATCTTATTTTTGTAATCAGCTGTAATTTACAACGTTTAGATGGCCCAGTAAATGGTAACGGAAAAATTATCCAAGAGATGGAAGGTTTATTCGTTGGTGCTGGTTGGAAAGTTATTAAAGTTATCTGGGGTAAAGGTTGGGATCGTTTATTAGAAAAAGATCACTCAGGTAAATTAAAACAATTAATGATGGAAACTAACGACGGTACTTACCAAGATGTGAAATCTAAAGATGGTGCATACGTTCGTGAAAAATTCTTTGGTAAATACCCTGAAACTTTAGCATTAGTTGCTGATATGACTGATGATGAAATCTGGGGCTTGACTCGTGGTGGTCATGATTTAGATAAAGTATTTGCAGCATATCATGAAGCTGTGAATAACCCAGAGGGTAAACCAGTTTGTATCTTGGCTAAAACTGTAAAAGGTTTTGGTATGAAAGGTGAGGGCGAATCTCAAAATATCGCTCATCAACAGAAAAAATTATCAACAGCTACATTAAAGCATATCCGTGATAAATTTAATATTCCTGTAAGTGATTCTGAAATTGAAAGTGTACCATTCATTAAATTAGAAGAAGGTACAGCAGAACATGCTTATTTACACAAACAAAGAGAAAAATTAGGTGGTTACTACCCAATTCGTAAACCAGCTACAACTACATTACCAGTTCCTGAATTAAGCGCTTTTGATGCTTTATTAAAAGATACTGGTGAGCGTGAAATGTCAACTACGATGGCTTTTGTACGTATGTTAAATACGATGTTAAAAGACAAAGAGTTAGGTAAGTTCATTGTGCCAATCGTGCCAGATGAATCTCGTACATTTGGTATGGAAGGTATGTTCCGTCAATTAGGTATTTGGTCACACGTTGGTCAAAAATACACGCCAGAAGATGCTAGCCAGTTAATGTATTACAAAGAATCACAAACTGGTCAAATCTTCCAAGAAGGTATCAATGAGCCAGGTGCTATGTGTACATGGATTGCAGCTGCAACAAGTTATGCTAATCATGGTGTACCAATGGTTCCATTCTATATTTACTATTCAATGTTTGGTTTCCAACGTACAGGTGATTTGGCTTGGGCTGCTGGTGATATGCGTGCTCGTGGTTTCATCATTGGTGGTACTGCAGGTCGTACGACATTAAATGGTGAAGGTTTACAACATGAAGATGGTCATAGCCATATTCAAGCGGATTTAATTCCAATTTGTGAGTCATATGATCCAACGTTTGCTTATGAAGTAGCAACAATTGTGCGTCATGGTATGCATGAAATGTATGTTGAGCAAAAAGATAAATTTTATTACATAACTGTAATGAATGAAAATTACTCACATCCTGAGATGCCAAAAGGTGTTGAGCAAGATATTATCGATGGATGTTATTTGTTCAAAACATTTGGTAAAAAATCTAAATTACAAGTTAACTTGATTGGTAGTGGTACGATTTTACGTGAAGTTATTGCTGGTGCTGAATTGTTAGAGAAAGACTTTGGTGTTCAAGCTAATGTATTCTCAGCTACATCATTCAATAAATTACGCCGTAATGGAACAGATGTAACGCGTCATAATATGCTTAATCCAACTAAGAAAGCTAAAAAAGCATTCGTTACTACTCAATTAGAAAAAACAGGGGCTAAAGTAACTGTTGCTTCTACTGATTATATCCGTGGTTTTGCTGAAGGTATCCGCGCTTATGTTCCTGGTCAATATGTTGTCTTAGGTACTGATGGTTTTGGTCGCTCTGATTACCGTAAAGCTTTACGTGAATTCTTTGAAGTGAACCGTTATTATGTTGCTGTTGCAGCATTAAAAGGTTTAGCTGATGAAGGTTTAGTAGATGCTAAAGTAGTTGCTGAAGCAATTAAAAAATACAAAATCAATGTAGATAAAGCAAATCCTTGGGAAGCATAAGATAAATATGAAGGTTTTGACGATGAGCTTATTTACTTTACTAATGATTCAAAATGTCTTTGCTGATCAAGGACGAAATCAAGGTGCAGTAAATAACTTGTGTCAAAACCTTACTAGTGCTTGTAAAGATGGTGATAAGTCTTCATGTAAGGCTTTACAAGATGTGGGGTGTAAATGTGATAAAAAAACCTCAGCTTGTAGTAGAGGAAATTACTCCAATTAAAAAGGTTTTAAGATGAGTGTTATTGAATTAAGAATTCCAGACATCGGTGGACATAATGATGTTAATGTTGCTGAAGTTTATATTAAAGTTGGCGACAAAGTAAATGTTGATGATAATTTATTGATGTTGGAAACTGATAAAGCAACTATGGAAGTACCAGCAGAAACTGCGGGTGTAGTAGTTGAAGTATTAGTTAAAGCTGGCTCAACAGTGAATGAAGGTGATGTAGTTGTTAAAGTTCAGGCTGAAGGTGCTGCGGCATCTGCTCCTGTGGCACCAGCTGCACAGGCTGCGCCAGCTCAAGCGGCGCCTCAAGCTGCCGCACCAGTTGCATCTTCGCTAGTTGAAGTTAAAGTTCCTGATTTAAGTGGTCATGCTGATGTTTCTATTATTGAAGTTGCAGTAAAAGTTGGTGATAGTATCAAAGAAGAAGATACTATCATGACGCTAGAAACAGATAAAGCGACAATGGAAGTTCCATCAACTGCCACAGGTGTGATTAAAGAAATGAAAGTTGCTGTTGGTGGTAAAGTTAGCCAAGGTGATTTGATTTTAGTGGTTGAAGTTCAAGGTGGTGGAGCTGCAGTTAGTGCTCCTGTGGCCTCAGCTCCTGCTCCTCAAGCTGCTGCACCGGTTGCGGCTAGCGCACCTTCAGCTCCTGCGGCGGCATCTAGTGCGCCAGCAAAAGTTGATGAAGCAGCATTTAGTAAAGCATTTGCTTCGCCGTCAATTCGTAAATTAGCGCGTGAATTAGGTGTTGACTTAGGGCGAGTTAAAGGGACTGGTTTAAAAAATCGTATTACTGAAGATGATGTAAAAGCATTCGTTAAAGTTGTAATGACTGGTGCTGTTTCAAGTGGGGCGACTACTAATGGTTCTGGCGTTGGGTTAGATTTATTACCATGGCCAAAAGTTGATTTTGCTAAATTTGGTACAGTTCGTCGCGAAGAAATGATTCGTATTAAGAAGCTTTCTGGTGCTAATTTATCGCGTAACTGGGTAATGATTCCTCATGTAACAGTATTTGATAAGACTGATATTACAGAGATGGAAGCTTTCCGTAAACAGTTAAATGAAGAGTACAAAAAAGCTGAAATTAAAGTAACGCCATTAGCATTCTTGATTAAAGCTGCTGTATTTGCACTTAAAAAATTCCCAGCGTTTAACGCATCAATTGATGGTGATAGTATTGTTTATAAAGAGTACTATAACATTGGATTTGCTGCTGATACGCCAAATGGTTTAGTTGTGCCGGTTGTTAAAGATGCTGATAAAAAAGGTATAGTTGAGATTGCTCAGGAGACATCATCTTTAGCTAAGGCTGCTCGTGATGGTAAACTAAAACCTACTGATATGCAAGGTGGAACATTTACCATTTCTAGTCTTGGTGGTCTTGGCTCAACTGCGTTTACGCCGATTATTAATGCTCCAGAAGTTGCAATTCTTGGTGTGTCTAAATCATCGATGGAGCCAGTTTGGAATGGTAAAGAATTTGTGCCGCGTATGATGTTGCCATTATCGTTATCATTTGATCATCGTATTATTGATGGTGCGTCTGGTGCTAAATTTGTTTCATTCTTAGCGCAAGTTATTTCTGATTTACGCAGAATGGCATTATAAAATATACAAAAATATTTTGAAGTAGGGTTTTATAGCTCTGCTTTTTTATTATTTATGATTTGACGCTATATTTACTTTTGAGGTCGGTGTTTTAATTTGGCTTATCCTAATTTTATGCAGGTTGTCAATATGCTTGTATATGTTTTCTTGATATAGATTTAAATATGTTTAAAAGTGTTCATTTTTAGTTGTTTAAGCGATTAACTAGTCTAGTTAATTATGCTATAATATACGAGCTGTTATTTTGACTGGATTTCTTTATGTCTGTACTATCTAATGCAAGTTATTTTTCTTCTAGGTTACTTGGGCAAAGTAGATTTTTTGATGGCGCTGGTGCGGTTATTGATATTAGTTTAACTACTGATGATAATCAAAAAATTGCTGATTTATTCGTTGAAGAATTAAATCGAATTTTGCGTAGACTATCAGTTAAAGACTACGAAGTTAAATCTCTAGTATTCGATAATGGAATTAATATTGCGTTAAGCTACCCATATGATTTATTGATGGTAGCATGTGATTTGCTTGATTGGGTATGGCTTGAGGTAATTGACTTTCTTGAAAAAGATTTGCCAATTCGTACACTAAAAGCAACAGATATATTTGAGCAAATGATTGAAGATAATCAGCAAATAATTTTACGTAAAATTTATAACAAAGCTCGTGAACATAAAGTTAATTTCTTTATCCAAAATGATTTAATTGTGCTCGGTAGTGGCGTTGGTCAATTTAGGGTTAAGAAAAATAAATTAACTAAACTTAAAGACATTCCTTGGAAAAAAATTCATAATGTACCAACAGCAATAATTACTGGTACTAATGGCAAAACTACGACAACTCGTTTAACTGAGTTTATTTGCCGTAAAGCAAAATTAAAATCTGCATATTGCTCAACTGATTGGGTAATGGTAAATGGTAAAAAAGTTGTTGAGGGTGATTTATCTGGTCCAACTGGACACCAATATGCAATGATGAATCAAAAGGTTGAAGTAGCTATATTAGAAGCTGCCCGTGGTGGTATTGTTAAGCGTGGCTTGATGCCTAATTACGCTGATGTTGCTACAGTTACAAATATTGCATATGATCATATTGGTCAAAATGGAATTAATACTCTTGATGATTTAGCAAATGCTAAAGGTGTAGTTTATAATGCTCTAAAAGATGATGGTATTGCTATTGTTAATTTGGACGATGAGCACATCATGAAATTAAATATTCCGAATAAAAAGGCATATATTTCAACTAAGTTAGCTGAAAAAGAAATAAGTAAATATTTAACTAATGATAATTATGTAGTATTTATCCGTGATAAGCATATTGTGCTAAAAACTAAAGCTGTTGAGCATGTGTTGAATAAAATAGATGATATTCCAATTACAGTTTATGGTTTGGCAACATATAACTATGAAAATGTCTTGCATGCAGTTGCGCTAAGTTATGCACTTGACATTACTCCAGATCAAATTATTTTTGGTTTGAAAAAATTTGGTGCTGATGATAAATCTAATTTTGGTCGTTGGAACTATTATTTATCAAAAAACCATGGACATTTAGTTGTGGATATCGCACATAATCCAGCTGGTTTAGAGAATATATTAAGCCTAGCAACTGGTGTGAAAAAATTAAAAAATATTGATGGTAAGTTACGCTTAATGTACGGTAATACGGCGGATCGTCGAGATACAATTCCTGAGATTGTATCAATCATTAATAAATATAATGTAGATGAAGTAATAATTAAAGAATTTCAAGAGTCATTGCGTGGTAGTAGCTTAGGTGAAATGCCACAAGTGTTTTATGATGAACTTATTAAGCAAGGTTTTCCTGATTCTAAAATTAAAGTTATCCCTAATGAATTAGAAGCAACTGCGCATATTTTAAATCATACTAAGAAAAATGATTTTACGTTGTTGTGTAGTCATGAATTAATAACTGATGTGTCTAAGCTACTTCGTGATACATTAGCTGATGAAAAGAAAAAGGTTAATTAATCAACCTATGACGTATAAAGCTGTTATTTTTGATTTAGATGGTACTCTTTTAAATACTCTACATGATATTGCTAATCCAGTTAATCATGTGTTAAGTAAGTATGGTTACCATACTCATAGTATTACAGATATGCGCGAGTATATCGGTAATGGTATTGGTCAATTAGTTTACCGTGCTTTACCTGCTGATGTTGCAGAAAGTTTGCATTACAAAAAGATACTTGAAGAAGTACGAGTTGAGTACCAGAAACACCTAAATAACTCAACAGTGATTTATGATGGAATTGGTGAGGTTTTATCAACTTTGCAAGCGCGTAGAATTTCATTGAATATTTTGTCGAATAAATCAGATGAGTTTATGGATGAAGTTCATGATACGTATTTTAAAGAGTGGGATTTTGATATTGTGCTTGGTGCTAGAATTAATAAACCATTAAAGCCAGATCCAACCTCATTATTGGAAATCATTGATGATTTGGGTTTAAGTGCTGATGAATGTGTGTTTGTTGGTGATAGCGATGTAGATATGCAAACTGCAGTTAACGCTGGGGTTTATGCTGTTGGCGTTACATGGGGATTTAGAACGCAAGATGTTTTGCGTGCTAGTGGTGCAGATACAATTATTAGTCAACCTGACGAATTATTAAATTTATTTTGATGTGTGAGTAGATATGAGAACTTTAATTTCTTATTTTAGATTTATTCGTGTATTATTTCATATGGTAGTTGTGGTTTTATCTTCGTATATATTATTACCAATAATTGGGATGCAACCATGGCGTAAATTTACGCACCAGAGATGGTCAAAAAATATGCTTAGAGCTATTGGTGCAGAGGTTATTGTTCATAGTTCGCTAGGCGAAGAATGGAAACAACCAAATACAATGTTTGTGCAAAACCATGTGTCGTGGCTTGATACAATGGTAATGAATAGTGTATATGGCGCAAGCTATGTGGGTAAAGTTGAGATGTTGCAATGGAAACTATTGAAAAATGTAATCATTGCTGGTGAAACTATATTTATTGATCGTAAAAATAAGCGTGAATTAGTTTTAGCAAATAAGAAAATTGCAGCAGCACTAGAAAAAGGTGGAGCAATGGGTTTATTTGCCGAGGGAACTACTAGTGATGGTACAACTGTACTACCATTTCACGCTTCAATTTTTGAATCAGCAATACTTGCAAAAAGTCGCATTGTTCCAGTTGTTGTGCGCTATCGTAATGAAGATGGTTCGCTATGCAGAGAAGTTACATTTTCAAAGAAAAAATGGATGGAATCTGTGTGGAGCACATTACGCATGAAAAAAATTATTATCAAAGTAGATGTACTAGAGCCAGTTTATGCAACTGATTTTGAAAATCGTGAAGCGATTTCAGACTATATGTATGAACAAATTTCTAAAGTATATCATAGTGATTTAAAGAAAGTTTAAAGTGAATAAAGAGTTAATTCGTAGTAGCTATTGCTGGCGTCATGCTTGTAAAGAATTTGATGCGACTAAGAAAATTTCTAGTGAAGATTTAGAATTTTTATACGATGTTATTAGTTTATCGCCATCATCATTTGGACTACAAGCATTTGAAGTTTTAGTAATTGAGAATAAAGATTTATTGAATGAATTACTACCCTTTGTATGGGGTGGGCAAAAGCAATTACCAACTGCTAGCCAGACATTTGTATTTTTAACACGAAAAGATGTGCGCATCACAGATGATTATTTTAAGCATATTGTAGTTGAGGTACAAGATACACCTGCTGAAATGCTTGAGTTTAGACGTAATTTAATTAATGATCATCAATTAAATGCAATTAAAATTGATGCAGATGAAAGATACTTAAATGACTGGTTAGCTAAACAAGCTTATATCGCTTTAGGTAACGTAATGTCTGCAGCTGCACAAATTGGTATTGATAGTTGTCCAATTGAAGGCTTTGTGAAGAATGAAGCAACTAATGTTTTAGTTAAACATGGGTTGCTAGATACAGCTAAACATGATTTGGCGGTAATGTGTAGTTTTGGTTACAGAAAATCTGAACCAGCACGAGCTAAAACTCGTAAACCAATTAATGAATTAATTAGAGTAGTTAGCTAATTAGTATTTTTGAAATAAGTAATATAGGTAATGTGTTTGTATTACGATTGGAGATTTTGTTAGATGAATAAAGAACGCTTGTTACAGTTATATTCTTTTATGGTTGCTTCACGTGAATCAGATATAGTTGAAGCAGAGCTTGTAAATAGCGGAGAAGCAAACTTTCTTGCATCCAGTAAAGGACATGAGGGAAGTGTAATTGTTGCACCATTTTTAATCAAAGAAGATTATTTACACTGTCATTATCGTGATAAGTCATTGATGCTTGCACGTGGAATTAGTAATGAAATGTTTTTCTATAGTGCATTAGCTAAAGCTGAATCACATTCTGCTGGCCGTCAAATGGTATCTCATATGAGTGCACCAGAATATAATGTAATGAGTATGGTTGGGCCAGTTGGGAATAATGCATTACAAGCTGCTGGTGCTGCAATGGCAATTAAAGATGATGCAAATCGTCCGATTGCATATTGCTCAGTTGGTGATGGGACTTCACAACAAGGTGAAGTATTAGAAGCTATTGCTGAAGCTAAACGTGCACAATTACCAGTTTTATTCTTTATTCACAATAATAACTTAGCAATTTCAACTCGTACACAAGGTAAGACTTTTTTCTCAATGCCTGATGGCAGTATGCCACGTAGCTTCTATAACGTGCCAATTACGCATATTGATGGTAGTAACCCATTTGCAGAAATAGAGAAACTTGGTACTATTATTGAGAGTATGCGCGAATACAGAACTCCGCAAATAGTTATTATGAATGTTGATCGCATGGATAATCACTCCAATGCTGATGATCAAAAATTATATCGTGATGATACTGAATTAGAGATTAGTGTATCCAAAGATCCATTAATAGTTAGTTACAATTATTTATTAGAGAATGGTGTAACTAAAGCAGAGCTAGATAAAGTAAAAGCCGATACGATTAAACAAGTTCGTGATGCAGTAGATGTAGCAAGACATGGAACTAATCCTGAAGTAACTAAAGTTGCTGAAGTTGATTTACCAGAAAGTTTATTGCCATCAGCGCCTGAGTATCGTGGTGACTTTAATGACGAACATCGTTTAACTATGCTTGAAGCGATGCGTAAAACATTTAATCAACAATTACAAGATGATGAAAATGTTGTTATTCTTGGTGAAGATATTGAAGATGGTAAGGGTGATGTATTTGGTGTTACTCGTGGATTATCAACACGTTTTCCAGGTCGTGTGATAAATAGTGCACTGAGTGAATCTACTATCATGGGGCTATCAATCGGGATGTCATTAGCTGGTAAACGCCCAGTTGCATTTATCCAGTTTGCTGATTTCTTACCTTGTGCATATAACCAAATATTCTCTGAACTTGCTACAATGTACTGGCGTACCGCTGGCGGCTGGAATTCTCCAGTAATTGTATTTGCTGCATGTGGTGCATTTAGACCTGGTTTAGGGCCATTTCACTCACAAACTAACGAAGGTACATTTGCACATATTCCAGGTTTGGATGTATATATGCCATCAAATGCTTCTGATGCGGTTGGTATGATTAATGCAGCATTTAAATCAAAT